>JAUHYN010000539.1 GCA_030426505.1 bacterium
AGACGCGGGGCCGCGCGATGGAGGCTTCGTGCGCGACGCGGGGCCGCGCGACGCGGGCACCCCGGACTCGGGCGCGCCCGACTCCGGTGTGAATCGCGACGGCGGGATCGGAGACGGCGGCGGGCGCCCGCCCGACGCGGGGCCGGTCGACGCCGGCTTCCCGGACGCGGGGTTCGCGATGTGTGATGTGACGGTCGATCTCCCGGAGGCCCTCGCGGGCACGGTCGGCGCGGCGGGCGGGAGCCCCGGGCCGGGCCTGAACTGTCCCGCGGGCGCGGAGATCATCGGGGTGGCTGTCCGCGAGAGCGACCAGAACACGTCGAACGGCGGGCCCTCGGCGGTCGGCTTCACGATCCTCTGCGCGCCGCTGACGATCGACGCGACCGGCGCGACCGTCGGCGCCGAGACGCAGTTCGAAGCGTCGGGCAACGGCAACTTCGGGTGGACGCCCGCGACGCAGTCCACGCTCACGCGGTGCCCGCCCGGCTGGTTGATGTCCGGGCTCGACGCCTCGCGCGGCACGACGGGGAACCGGTTCCTCGAGGTCACGCTCACGTGCAGCGAGGTCGACGCGAACGGCGCGACCACCGGCGCGACGCAGGATATCTACGTGATGGGTTCGCTCACGGAAGCGGGCGCGCACGACAACGTGCAGTGCCCGGTGGGGCAGGTCGTCCGGCGCATCGGGACGCGCGTGGGCGCGGGCTTCGACCAGGCTTCGATCTACTGCGCGGCGCCGGCCTGCGCGCCCTGATCGAAACACGCACGGGCGGTCAAGCGAGGCCTCACCACGCTCCGTAGTGTGGGGCGCATGAACGAACCCAAGACCCTCGAAGCCCCCACCGTTCGCATCGTCGGATGCGGCGGCGACATCGATAAAGAGAACGCGCCCGAACAGATCGGCGCGCTGTGGCAGCGCGCGATCGCCGCCCGGATCGTGCGACCCGGTGCGCCGAGCTACGCGGTCTACACGAACTACGAAGACCGCCTCGCGAATCGCTACCGCGTGGTGGTCGGCGTCGAGAGCGACGCGGAGCCCGGGCCGGATCAGGAGGTCGTCCACCTGCCGGCGCAGGCGTATGCGGTGTTCGAGGCGACGGGGCCCGCCGCCGAAGTGGCCGGCCAGCTCTGGCGCCACGTATGGACCGCGTGGGGCGGCGGCGATCGACGCGCGTTCGACGTGGACTACGAGCGCTACGTCGGAGGCCCGGAGCACGCCGAGCTGTCGCTGTTCATTGGTCTGGACCGGTGACGAGCCAACCGCGCTCCTCGATGCGCACCCAGATCTCCGTCTCGAGTGCGTCGGGCGGGGTGTCGTGCGGGCTGTTGAGGTAGCGCTCGACGACCGGCTCCGCGGCCATCGCGTGGTCGGTCGTCGGGAACCAGCCGCCGATCAGGCCGAGGTACGTGTCGGCGAGGCGATCGTAGGGGCCGCGGTGGAGCGCGACCGCGTAGCGGCCGGCCGGGATCGTCGTGAACGTGATCGGCGCGTCGCCGAGCGCTTCGGCGGGCGGCTCGCAAGCGAAGCACGCGTCGTAGCGGAGCCGCGCGGGCTCGGTGATCTGCGGGTCGTCGGGCACCAGCCCGAACATCGGCGGCAGCGCGGCGCCGGCCGGCGCGCGCTCGACGAGCCACGCCGCGAGGCGCTCCCACGTCCGGCTCACTTCCTCGTACGGACCGACGTGGCGCATGGAGACCACGCGCCGCTCGGCCTCGTCGCGGATCGCGATCGGTTCGATGGGTTCGATCGGTTCGCACTCGAACCGCGACCGCGGGGGCTGAGTCTCCACGCGGAACGTGTTCGGCGCGACGCCGAAGGCCCGCGTGAACGCGCGCGTGAACGCTTCGTGGGAGCCGTAGCCCGCGTCGAGCGCGACGTCGACGATCGGGCGCTCGCCGCCGAGGAGCTGTCGCGCGGCCCGTTCCAGGCGGAGTCGCCGCGCGTAGCCGCTGACGGTCTCGCCGGTCACGCCGCGGAAGACACGGTGGAAGTGATGGAGCGAGAGGTGCGCGACCCGGGCGAGATCCTCGGGCGAGAACGTCGTCGCGAGATCCGATTCGACGTGCTGCTGCACGCGGAGCACGGAGCGCGCGTAGGCGTCGCGAGTCGAAGACCGCACGAGGGCGAGTTAGCAGCCGCGCGCGGGCGGCGTCGAGCGCCTCGGTTCACGGCGCGCGCCGCGGTCCGATCAGTCCGAGGGCTGGTCCGATCGCGAGCGCGGTCAGCGCGAGGCGGAGGTCGCCGGCGCGCTCCACGATCTCGATGCTCGCGACGGTGAGTCCGAAGCCGACGCTGGTCACCAGCGCGAGGCCGGTCCCCACGAGCTGAGGCGGCGCCGCGCGCGCGCTGATCGCGGAGTACTGCGGGCTGTCGCCGACCACGGTGACGCCCCAGACGAAGAGGAACGCGACGAACGCGGGCGCGGGGAGCTCGAGCGCGAACGTCAGGGCCAGGCAACACAGGCCGGAGATCGTGAGTTGGATCCGCGCGACGGTCTTGCTCGACAGCCGCGGGATGAGGAGCCCGCCGCCGGCGCACCCCAGCGCGCCGGACGCGATCACCGCGAACGAGGTCTCGGCGACCGGCAGACCGCCGTAGAGCGCGACGAGCGCGGGGAGGAACGCCCAGAACGTGTAGAGCTCCCACATGTGGCCGAAGTAGCCGAGCGCCGCGCCGCGGTAGGCGGGGATACGGATCAGCTTCGGGATGGCGCGGAGGTCGAAGGTCGACTTCTTCACGTGGGGGCCGTCGGGGACGAGCGCGAGGAGCGCGACGCCGCCGGTGACGGCGAGGGCCGAGATCGTGAGGAGCGTCCAACGCCACGGCAGCGCGCTCCCCACGCCGTGCGGGAGCGCGGTCCCGAGCACGAGCGCGCCGACCAGGAAGCCGAGCGCGCGCCCGAGGCCGTCTTCGTACCAGCCCGCGGCGGCGCGCATGCCGACCGGGTAGATGCCCGCGAGCGCGACGCCGACCACGAAGCGGCACGCGACGAGCACCTCGAGCGTGTCGGCGAAGAGGACGCCGGCGTTCGCGGTCGCGCCGACGACGGCGCTCGTGAAGAAGACGGCGCGCGCGGCGAAGCGATCCGCGAGGCCCGAGAACGCGAGGAGCGCGGTGCCGACGATGAAGCCGATCTGAACGGCCGCGGTGATCGCGGAGACGCCGCCGTCGATGCCGAGCTCGGCACGCAGCTGGGGCAGCACGGCGTTGCCGGCGAACCACAGCGAGCCCCCCGCGAACTGTGCGCCGACGATGACCGGCAGGATATAGCGGGGGCGCAAGGTCGTGGTGCGCTCAGTTCAGCGCGCGCTCGGCCTTCGCGAAGGCGGCGATCAGGTCGTCCTCGAACAGGACCACCTCGCCGGACTTCTTCTGGGCCTTGGCGAACAGCGCGCGCTGGCGGGGAGAGAAGAGGGCGGAAGGATCCTGCCCGCGGCCGACGAGCGTGTTCGCGCGGCTCGCCTGCAGGTCGGTCATCGGAACGAAGCGCCAGGGCGTGTGGCGGAGCTGGTACTTGTCGTCCTTCTCGGAGCCGCGCACGGGGCGGCCGGTGATCGAGACGTCCGTATCGAAGTGCTTCTTGGCGATCTCGGCCTCGTCGCCGTTGCGGGCGAGGACGCGCGAGGCGCAGCGGCCCTCCTTCGCGGCGGCGACCAGGCGGTCGTAGGAGATCTTCGCCGGGTCGTAGGTGATCTCGACGACCTCCGCGCCGTTCAGGAAGCCAGTGCGCGAGGCGACGACGCCGTCGACGCCGCCGAGGCACGCCTCACCCGACCAGAAGCAGTACATCGAGAACACCGCGGTCTTCGTGGACCGGGTCTGGGCCTTCAACTCCTGCGCGAGGAGCGCGAGGTAGCCGGGCACCTCGCGGCCGCTCTTCTCGAGGCTCGCGATCATCGCGAACACCAGGCCGGACCTCGAGTAGTCGCCGGCGAGGCGCGGCGAGAGCGGGCGCTCCTTTGCGTCGACGATGCGGACGACCGGGTTGTTCCAAGTGGGCTCGCCGTACTTTTCGAGGACCGCGCGGTCTTGGCCGCCGACGTTGTTGTAGACGGCGACCGGGACGAACGCGCTCTCGGCCGCCTCGACGATCAGCGGGTGCCGCAAGACGCTCTGTCCGTAGCGGACACAGGTTTGGCAGCCGGGCACCTCGTCGAAGAGGATGAGGAGCGGCTTGCCTTCGCGCTCGGCGCGGGCGCGGGCCGCTGCGTAGTCGCGCGACCACGCGACGTCGCCGAGCTCCTTCGGGGTCGCGGCGTAGCTGGTGGCCGTGCAGCCGAAGAGCGTCGTGGCGAGACCGAGGGCGAGGGCTTTGGACATCACGGCCCAGAGTACGGCTCGAGGGGGTAGTTGGTTACCGCGGGATCGGACGAGGAGGGCGGCAAAGAGCGCGAGACCGGGCGCCGGATTGCACCCGGCCTCGCTTTGCCATGCACCGTCTTCCGACCGTCCGCCGGTCGCAAGCCTGATAAAACGCAGTCGTGGGGAGGTGAAATCGCTGCCCGCGCGCACCCCACCAAATGTAACCATTTGTAGTTATCGAACGGATATTGTGAAGGTTGCGAAAAAAGTGACGTCGACCGGGAACCGATCGCTCGCCGCGCCGTGGAAGCGGGTGTGCGGGCGGCGCTCAGGGTCGCGGTCGAGGGGGGCCGGCGGGTGGAAGAGCTGGACGAGGTGACGCTCGGCCGCGCGCGGCGCGGCGATCGGGCGGCTCAGCGAGCGCTGATCGTGCGGTACCAGCCGGCGGTCGGGGCGCTGCTGTTCCGGATGTTGGGGCGGGGTTCGCCGGACGTCGTCGACGCGGCGCAGGAGACGTTCGAGCGCGTGGTCCGCGCGTTGCCGGGGTTCGAGCCGAGCGGGCCCGCCAAGCTGTCGACGTGGATCCTCACGATCGCGACGCGCATCGCGATCGACCGGCTCCGTCGGCGCCGGGACGAGTCGGCGGAGGTGATCGAGCTGCTCGACCGCGCGCCGTCGCCGGAGGCGCGCGTCGCCTCGATGCGGCTCGTGGATCGCGTGGAGGCCGAGATGATGAAGCTGCCGGACGAGGCGCGGGCCGCGTTGGTGCTCCGCGCGTACCACGACCTCGACTACGCCGAGATCGCGCGCATCCAGGCGGTGGAGGTCGGCACCGTGAAGTCGCGGATCGGCCGCGCGCGGGCGGCGCTCGCGAAGGTGCGGGAGGGGCTCGAGTGACCATGAACGACTTCACCCCGAACGAGCGCGAGGCGCTCGACGCGTGGGCCGTGCCCGAGCTCCCCTCGGACCTCGCGGATCGTGTCCTCGGCGACGCGGGCGATCCTATCGAGGCGCCCGCGAAGCGCGATCCCTCGCGCGCCAAGCGGCGGCGCTGGCTGTCGCTCGCGGCCGGCGCGGCGGCGGTGATCGCGGTGGTGTTCCTGACGGACCAATCCGCGACGGGGAGCGCGGCGCCGTCTTCGCGGACGACGCTCGCGATCGGCGATCGAGCGACGGCCGTGGCCGAGGCGAACAGCGCGCTGGCCTGGAAGGTCGGGCGGCGCGGCGCGGCGGTCGTCGAGCAGAATCGCGGGAATGTATTCTATCGAGTAGAGCGCGGCGGGGCCTTCGAGGTCCGCGTCGGCGACAAGCGTGTGCGGGTGCTCGGGACGAGCTTCCGCGTGGAGGTCATCGAGATGGAGTCGAAGAAGGCGGCGGTGCTGGGCGCCGCGGCGGGGGCGCTGGTGGCGACGACGGTCGTGGTCACGGTGTACGAGGGCAAGGTCGTCACGGCGGCGCCCGGGGGCGAGGTCGCGCTAGAGGCGGGCGAGAGCGCTCGCTTGCGCTCGGAGGGCGCACCGGAGCGGTTCGCGCCGACACTCTCCGCGGCGAAGCGGGACAAACCGGCCGACCGTGCCGTGGCGCGGGCTGCGGTCGTCGAGGACGCGCCGGTCGTGCCCGAGGACGACTCGCCGCAGGCGTTGCAGCGCGCGCTCACGAAGGCGAACCTCGAGAACCACCACCTGCGCGAAGAGCTCGCGAAGACGAAGGCGGAGCTCGCGGAGGCGCCGGAGGAGCGACCGTTCTTCGAGCC
>JAUHYN010000540.1 GCA_030426505.1 bacterium
GCCTCCACGTGACGGCGTTCCCGATCGTCCGCCTCGAGAAGTCGGCGCGCAACGAGTGGCGCGGTCGCATCGCGCCCACCGACGAGGACACCTGGTGGCGCAGCTACACGGCGTTCATGATCCACGCGCTCACGCTCGCGCAGTCGGCCGGCGCGGATCGGCTCAGCATCGGCAGCGAGTTGTTGACCCGCGAACCGATGCGCGCGCGCTGGCTCGAGCTGATCGAGCGCGTGCGCATGCGCGCGCCGGAGCTCGAACTGCTCTACAGCGCGAACTGGGACCACTTCCAACCGGTGAGCTTCTGGGACGCCGTCGACGTCGTCGGGCTCACCGCGTACTGGGAGCTGACGAAGGACCTCGACCCCTCCGTGAGCGACCTGGTGTTCGCGTGGACCGCGATTCGCCCCGCGCTCCTCGACTGGTCGAAGCGGACCGGGCGACGCTTCGTGTTCACGGAGGTCGGCTATCCGAGCCTCGATGGCGGCGCCGCCTGGCCGTGGGACGAGACCCGGAAGGCCCCGGTCGACATCGACGAACAGCGCCGCGCGTACGAAGCGTTCGTCGCCGCGTGGAGCGGCGTGGACGCGCTGCAGGGCGCCTTCTTCTGGAACTGGTTCGGCTTCGGGGGCCCCGAAGACACGAACTACACGCCGCGCAAGAAGCCCGCCGCCGACGTCATCCGGCGCTGGTACCGCACACCCGCGGACTGACCGCGAGCCGCGTGGTACAAGCGCGCCGGTGCGCGTCATCCTGCGCGGCGCGACCGTCATGGCGCTCGACGGTCGACGCACGTTGAAGAAGAGCGACGTCCTGATCGACGACGGCGTCATCGCCGCCGCGGGCGGCACGCTCGAGACGCAGGACACGCAGATCTTCGACGTCGAGGGCGTGTTGATGCCGGGGTTGGTCGACGCGCACGCGCACCTCGAGCAGTCGCTGCTCGACCGGCACTTCGTCCCCGACCTCGACCCGCACGTCTATCACCACGTGCAGGTCGCCGCGTGGCGCGAAGGGCTCGACGGCGACGCGATCGAAGTCATGGCGCGCGTCGCGCTCGGCCTCGGTCTCACGAGCGGCACGACCACGTTCGCGCAGGCCGGCTTCTCCTCCGCGGGGCCCAACCTCACGGAGGCCGCGCGGCAACTCGGCGCTCGCCTCGTGCTCGGCGTCGACGGCACGGCCCAGCACGCGGGCGCCGCGATCGCGGTGCTCGAGGAGCGCGCCAAGACGGAGTCCCGCTTGCTCGTCGCGCCCGCGGTGTGGGCCGGCGACGCCGAGCGTACCGCGCGTCGCGGGCTGCGCCTCGCCGACGACGCGTCGCTGCACACGCGCGTCCCGCTGATGATGCACCTCGGGATGCTCCCGCAGGATCGCGGCGGAGTTCGTCGCCTCGATCGCCTCGATGCGCTCCACTCGCGGCTCGTCCTCGCGCACGCAGGCGGCGCGGCGCTCGCGGCGAAGCGCGACGTGGAGCGGCTCGCGAAGGCGGAGGCGTCCGTCGTGCTCACGCCGGCGTTCGACATCCTCTCGGGGGCGCCGCCGCCACCGATCGAACTCCTCCTCGAAGCCGGCGTGAACCTCGCGCTCGGCGCGGAGAGCGGCGCCACCCGCTGCGGCTTCAACCTGTTCCGCGAGGCGCGCCTGTTGCGTCGACTCCTCGTCGGTCGCGCGGACCGCCCGGCGAGCCGCGCGCTCGAGATCGCGACGCGCGGCGGCGGCAAGGCGCTCGGCCTCCCGGTCGGCAGCATCGAGGTCGGGCAGCGCGCGGACCTGCTGTTGGTCGACGTCACAGCGGAGGAGGGCGAGGGCCACGAAGAGGTCGCGCGCCGCATCGTGGATCACGGCGGCGCGGATCTCGTGAAGAGCGTCTGGGTGGAC
Organism: bacterium; assembly: GCA_030426505.1. Taxonomy (GTDB): domain Bacteria; phylum Myxococcota; class Kuafuiibacteriia; order Kuafuiibacteriales; family Kuafuiibacteriaceae; genus JAUHYN01. The sequence continues at coordinate 1,879 of JAUHYN010000540.1, forward strand.
GGCCGCAACGTCGTCCACAACGGCCGCCTCCTCGACGGCGCCGTCCCCACCGAGTCCGCGCAGGACCACGTGCGGGCGCGGCTCAGCCACCACGTCGAGTCGCGCGCGCGCTCCACCTTCTCCAAGCGCCACGCCCTGGTCGACTGGCTCGGGCGCCGGCAACGCGAGCGCGCCGGCTGGCACGCGGGGCGACAGCGGTAGAGGCCTTCAGCTCAGAGCTTCCAGCTTCCAGCAAGATCCCCCGAGAACGCCGCGACGTTTGCACTCGAGATCTTGCTGCGAGCTGTCGGCTCTAGGCTGCGGGCTATTTGGAACTCAGCGCTCGGCGACCGACTGGAACACGTCGAGGATCTTCGGCGACGTCTGGTACAGGTCCAGCTCGTACTTCGGGTCGACCGAAAGCAGCTCCTTGAAGCGCGCGCGGGCCTCGCCGTACTCGCCGAGCGCGACGAGCGCGAAGGCCGACACGCGCATCACTTCGGCGCGGGTGCTCTTCGGCGCGGTGCCCACGGAGGCGAGCGCCTCGGCGGTCAGCTCGGCGCACGCCGTGTAGTCGCCCTCGTCGTAGAGGCGTTCGGCGGTCTCGAGGTTGGCCTCCACACGCTCGGAGTCGGCGGCGCGGCGCTCGCGGCGTTCGCGGCGCACGGCGCGCGCGCCCTTCTTCTTGATCACCGGCGGGCCGACCGGCGCGGAGACCACCTTCGGCTCGACCTCATCGGCGGGATCGAACCGCTCGTCCGCGCGCTCCGCGACGGCGCGGTGCGAGAACTCCTTGCCGTCGAGCGGGATCCGCAGCGTCATCCCGACGCGCACGCGCGCGGTGTCGAGCTTGTTGTAGAGCATCAACAGCCGCAGCCGGTTCGGGCTCGTCTCGCGGTAGTACGTCCGCGCGATCGCCTTGAGTGACTCGCCGGGGCGAACCACGTGGGCGAGCGACTGCACGACCTTCAGCTTCTTCCCGCGCGGGATGCGGCCGCGCTTGAGGCCGTGGACGGCGGCGAGGTACGGCGCCCGGTCCTCGTCGTTGAGGTAGATCTTCGCGAACTCCGCGAGGCTCTGGCCGGGCTTGGCCGCGATGAAGCGGTAGGTGGGGATCAGGATCGTCGACCCGCGCGACAGCGGCTCCGGCTTGCGGTTGAACAGACGCAGGTGACGCTCGAGGTAGCGCTTGCCGTAGTAGTGGTCCGCGAGGTCGGCGTACGACTCCTGGTCCGACTTGACCTTGTGGAGAATGGGGCCCTTCGACGCCCAAGCCGCCGAGGGGACCGCGAACAGCAGCGCGGCGAGCAGGAGCGCTCTCACCGCTCCGCCTCCGACTGGTCCTTCGCGATCAGGCTGACGCGGAGCGTTTGCGTCTGCCCGGGCTCGATCTCGACGAAGCGATCCACGCCCTCGTAGTAGTCGTTGCGCAGGCCGATCCGGTGCCGCCCCGGCGTCAGCGGGATCGCGTTCGCGAACGGCGTGTAGTCGTAGAACTCGCCGTCGACGAACACGCGCGCCCACGGCTTCACCACCACGCGCACGAAGCCCTCGTCGCCGTTGAGCGGCGCGCGCGGCTTCGCGTTGGCGGCGAGCGGCGCGCCCGCGGTGGGCGAGGGCGGGCGCTTCGCGAGCGCCTCGGCGACGCGCTCCGCGACGAGCGCGTCCACGTCCACGACGGCCGCGGGCGCGGGCGCGGCGCGCGCGGTGCCCTCGAGCGTCTTGCCGATCGGGAACAGCACCGCGAGGAGCCCTGCCACCACGACCACGACCAACGCGATCGCGTGCGCGAGGCCCACGGGCTTCAGCAGCGTGTCGGCGGGCGGCAGCGGGATGCCTTCGTCGCGCCGTCGGATCGACGCGTCGTTCAGGAGCGAGGGGTCGACGAAGTTCGCGGCCTCGGCGTCCGAGATGAAGCCGCGGTTCCTCAGGAACAGCGCGACGCGCGTGCGCGGATCCGAGCGCACCTCGCGCGCGGCGTACAGCTCGAGCGCGGAGCGGAGCTCGTACGTGGTCTCGAAGCGCTGGCCGGCGTCCTTCGCGAGGCACCGCGCGACGATGCGCGACAGCTCACCGGGTACGCCGGGCGCCACGCGCTCGAGCGGGACGTACGGCTCGTCGAGCACCTTCACCGTGACGCTGCGCCCCTCTTCTTCGGGCCACGGCTTCTTCCCGGAGAGCATCTCGTACAGGCAGATGCCGAGCGCGAAGACGTCGGTGCGGAAGTCGATCGTGTCGCCGCGGATCTGTTCGGGCGCCATGTACGCCGGCGTCCCGACGGCGAGGCCGACCTGCGTCAGTTCGCTCTTCCCGGGATCGCGCGCGATCCCGAAGTCCATGATCTTCACCTCGCCGCGCTTCGAGATCAGGATGTTCGACGGCTTGATGTCGCGGTGGACGATGCCGCGGTAGTGCGCGTACTCGAGGCCCTCCGCGACGCCGGACGCGACGAGCGCCGCGATGTCCGGCGGCACCTTGTCGGTCTCCGCGAGGACGTCGAACAGATCGATCCCGTCGACGTACTCCATCACGATGTACGCGCTCTCGAGATCCTTCAGGAAGTCGTAGACGTGGACGATGTTCCCGTGTTGCAGCGTGGCGAGGCTCGTCGCCTCGCGCTCGAAGCGCGTCGCGATTTGTTTGTCGTGGACGTACTCGGCGCGCAGCTCTTTGATGGCCACGATCCGATCCAGCGCGGGTTGGACTGCCTTGTAGACGACGGCCATTCCGCCCGAACCGAGCTCCTCGAGCACGCGATAGGGCCCCACGCGTCGGTCGAGCATCGCCGCGACCGGCGGCTCGGCGAGGGTGTCCGCGACGACGCTCTTGACCGGCGCTTCCATCTCCAGCTCGGGCCGGATGCGCTTGGTGTGCGGGCCGTCGGTCTGCTCCTCGGCCTCGGGTTCGTCGTCCGCCGCCTCCGGTTCCGGGAGCGGCGTGTTCTCGGATTTGGCCTCCGCGAGCAGTCCGGCGAAGGGGGACGACGGATCCGCGCGGGTATCCCCGTCGCCGTCCATCGTGGCCGTCGGGGCCGGCCCGGCGGGGATGGTCTTGATGGTGCCGCCGAGCGCCTCGATCCGCGCGCGCGGTGGATCCGTGAGCGCGTCCTCGTCGGCGGTGAACGCCGAAGGACGCACGGTGTCGGCCGTCGATCCGGACGCGGGCTCGTCCGCGACGTCGGGCGACGATTCGGACGATGGTGGCGACCCCGAGGACATCGCTTCGCCTGCACCCTAGCGATCCCCGACGGCCGGGACAATCGCTCGATCGCCCTGTTCACCAAGGATTGGCGACCATGACGCACGGTGTTACTGTTCCGGGCGCCCCGCAGAAGAGCGAACGATGCTTCGCCTGAACGACATCATCGATCGGGTCCAGGAGTACCACCCCGGGGCGGACGTCGACCTCATCAAGAAGGCGTACGTCTACTCGGCGCGGGCTCATCAGGGCCAAGTGCGCAAGTCCGGTGAGCCGTACCTCATGCACCCGCTCGAGGTCGCGGGGCTGCTCGCCGACATGAAGCTCGACGAGTACGCGATCAGCGCGGGCATCTTGCACGACACCGTCGAGGACACGGCGGCGACATCGGAGGAGATCGCCTCCCTGTTCGGCCAGGAGGTCGCCGACATCGTCGACGGCGTCACCAAGCTCAATATTCCATTCAATACCGCGTTCGAGAAGCAGGCGGAGAACTTCCGCCGGATGCTCGTCGCGATGGCGAAGGACATTCGCGTCATCCTCGTGAAGCTCGCGGACCGCCTCCACAACATGCGGACGCTCGAGCACATGAAGTCCGAGAAGCAGGAGAAGATCGCGAAGGAGACCCTCGAGATCTACGCGCCCCTCGCGAACCGCCTCGGCATCTACTGGATGAAGGCGGCGCTCGAGAACCTCTGCCTGCGCTACCTCTACCCGAAGGACTTCGCGGACCTCACCAGCAAGCTCGAGAAGAGCGCGAAGATGCGCGAGGGCTACATCGAGCAGGTGCAGACGATCCTCCTGGAGAAGATGAAGGAGGGGGGCGTCGAGTGCCGCGTGAAGGGGCGCGTCAAACACATCTACAGCATCTGGCGGAAGCTGAAGGCCCAGGACATCGAGTTCGAAGAGGTCAACGACATCATCGCGTTCCGCATCATCACGAAGGACGTCGCGCACACGTACCAGGCGCTCGGGATCTGTCAC
>JAUHYN010000541.1 GCA_030426505.1 bacterium
CGAGCGCAGTCGAGATACCCCCGGAGAGCATCTTCGGGTCGCCGGTGCCGAACTTCGTGATGACGTCGAACGTCGAGATCATGCCCGTGACCGTGCCGAGCAGCCCGAGCAGCGGCGACACCGCGGCGATCACGAGGATGATCGTGGCGAAGCGGCTGAGGCGCCGGTTCTCCGCGAGGAGGTGCTCCTCGACCAGCTCGTCGAGGCGCTTCGTCCCGCGCTTCAGTCCGGCGAGCACGCCGTGCGCGACGCGTGCGGCCGAGCCGGCCATGCTCTTCGCGACGGTGGTCGCTTCGTCGAGGCGGTCCTCGTCGACGAGCCCGCCGATGCGCTCTTCGACCGAGCTCGACTGCGCCGAAGCACGGAGCAGGAGGAGCGCGCGGAGCAGCACCAGCAGCATGCCGAAAGCGCCGAGGCCGACGATGACCCACGCGATCGCGCCGCCGCTGTCGACGTGTTCGTAGATCGACTGCCCCTCGTCTTCGCTGACTTCGCCGTCGAGCGACTCGAACAAGAAGATCGGGAGCGTCGCGGGGCGCTCGCCGCCGCCGATGGCGCGCGCGGCGGCGTCGCCCTGGTTCTGCCAGATCTTGAGCTTCCCGGCGCCGGCCGGCGCGAGGACGCCCGCGCCGCGGTCGCTCACGCCGTACGCGGCGATTCGACCGAGGCGGACGATCGAGCCCTCGACCTTCGTGCCGTCGGCGAGGAAGAAGCTGTCGCGATCGCGCTGCACGCTCGACAACCGGCCGAGCAGATCCGTGGCGGCGCCGAAGTTGGCTTCGAGCTTCTCGGCCTCGGGCGCCTCCTTCGCGAACTCCGCCTTCACTCCGTAGTCGAGGAGCGTCGTCGAAGACTGCTCGAGGGTCGCGCTCACGATCGAGCCTTCGTCGACCGTGGACTGCGCCGAGGTCTCGGCCTCGAGCGCCGAGTCGTGCGCGGCGCGGAGCCGCTCTTCGAGCCCGAGGAGGCGCGACTCGAGCTCGGCGATCGCGCCCGACGCCTCGCGCTGTTCACGCTCGGCGCGCTGCTTCGCTTCCTTCATGCGCGACTCGAGCTCGCGCTTCTGGCCCGCGAGGAACGCGAACTCCTTCTTGTAGGCCGCGTCGATCGAGATGGTCACGGGCGCGGGCTTTTCGTCCGCGCCGCCCGGCTGCGCGAGCAGCACGAGCGCGGTCATGGTCACGAGGTTCATCGGACACCTCCCGAGATCGCGTACGGCACTTCGAAGTAGCCGGTGCGCACCTGCTTCTCGAACGCGTCGAAGAGGCCCTGGATCCGCTTGCCGTCTTCGCCGTCGACCTGCGTGTAGACCCACGCGTCGCCCTGCTTCTCGGCGAAGCCGACGCGGCCGTCGTTGGTGGAGAAGAAGAGCATCACCATGCCGAGGCGCACGACGTCGGCGAGCTGCTCGCGGCCGTCGAGTTCGATGACCTGCGAGAACGCGCCGTTCTCGCGCGCGAGGCGGAGCTCGTCCTCGACGTAGGTCCACAGTTGGTTCATCGCGCGCGGCGCGGAGAGGTCGCCCTTCTCGAGCTTCTTGCCGATCTCGGCGAGCTCGGTGAGGCGGTCTTCACGCTTGAACGGGAGCGAGGTCTCCACGTGCTGCGTGAGGCGGTGGATCGTGCTGCGCACCACGGGGCTGAGCGCGGTGGCCTGCGTGGACGCGCGCTCCTTCTCTTTGCGAGAGCGCGCGACGGACTGCTGGAGCTTCTTGATCTCGAGCTCCTTGCGCTGCACCTCGCTCTCGAGTTCGAGGCGTCGCTGCGCGAGCGAGCGCATGCGGTCGGTGTGCTGCCGCTTGTCGGTCTCGAACTGGTCGTGGAGGCTCTCGACTTCACCGCGGAGCTTGATCAGCTCCTGCGCGAGCTCCGTGAGATCGCCTTCGGCGAGGCCGCGGACGGCGACGAGCTGCACGCCCATCACCACCGTCAGTACGCCGATCCACTTGGTGCGCGTCTTCATTGGGTTGGTCCTCGAGGGAACGTCGAAGAGGCCGAGGCACCGCGAAGGTGCCCCGGCCTTTTCGAGAATCAGTGCCGGCGCGGGCTACATCTCCGCGTCGTCGTCGTCGATCAGCGGCCCGCCGGTGCAGTTGAACACCGAGTCGTAGTGCGCGAGCGCCGTCGGCAACACGTTGTCGATGTCGAGGCAGCCGCTCTCGAACGCGCCGCCCTTCAGCGTGTCGTCCGTGAACACCGAGCGGTACGTCTTCCCGCGGAAGCCTTCACGGTGAAGGATCGCGCTGGTGTTGCCGTCCGCACGCCCCGGGTTGCCGAGGATCGTGATGTTCGCGAGCTTCGGCGCGGTGAAGGGCATCGCGTCGAAGTTGCTGCCGTTGCCGTCGGACTCGATGCCGCGGTCGCCGTTGTCGCTGCCCATGCGGACGATGACGAACTGCACGTTGCCCGAGAAGCCCTCGTCCATGTCGAGCGCGTCGTCGTCGACGCCGTTGCAGATGAGGTGCGTGATGCCGGCCGAACCACCGAACCACTCCACGCAGTCGTCTTCCGAGCCGACGATCTGCAGGTAGTCGATCGTGGTGCCCGAGCCGACCGCCTCGAGCGTGAGGCCCTGGACCTCTTCGTCCGGACGGAACTCGTAGCCCGACTCGGCGATGATCACGTAGCGGACGGTGCCGCTGTTGTCCGAGTCGTTCATGCCGCCGAACCAGCGCTCCGCGTCCGGCGGGGCCGCCTCGGTGGTGAGCTCGCCGTTGGTGTCGCCCGAGTTCTCGCGCGCCATGCCGCTGAGCACGAGGCCGCCCCAGACGCCGCGGTCCGTGAGGTCCGTGGGGTCGCCCGTGATGCTGCCCGCGCCGTCGACCGCGACGGCGGAGAGGATGATCGGGAGGTCACGCGTGCCGTTGGCCGCGATCTGCGAGCCGCGGGTGATGACGAGCGAGGAGGCCTGGCCCTCGGCCGCGAACATCTGGACGCCTTCGTCGATCGTGAGCGTCGCGCTGGAGGCCGGCGAACCGCCCGACAGCTGCGCCATGCCCACGCCCACGCTGATCGTGCCGTCGAGCACGTAGACGTGATCGTTCGACAGGGTCGTGTCGGCGGTGATGTCCATCGAGATCACGCAGACCGGGAAGGAGGCGCCGAAGATCGTGACGGTGCCGCCGTCGGTGAAGTCCGCGTTGAGCGTCGCGCAGCCGTTCGCGCCGGCCGGGGCGAGCGTGCCGTCCATGATCTCCGCCTGCAGCGGGTGGAAGTCAGCGCCCGGGAGGGTGCCGTCGACCGTGCTGTTGATGTACGTCCAGCCGTCCCACCAGCCGGTGGCGGCCGCCGGGTCCACCGCGCCGTAGTAGTCGGCGGGGGCGAAGCCCGAGGGGAGTGCTTCCGAGGGGGCACCGATCGAGGCGCCGCTGACGTCGATGGCGAGCGTGGGCTGGATCGTGAGGCCCGCGCCGTCCGAGTACTTGACCTGGCCGTTCTCGACGGCCTGCTGCTGCAGGCTCATCCCCGGCGGGGTCACGGTGTCATCGCCTCCGTCGTCGTCGCCCGAGCAGGCGACGATCCCCAGGGAGGCCAGGAGGAGCGTTGTGAGCGTGAGGTGCTTGAGTTGGTGCATCTGCCGTTTGTCCTTCCGCGGCCCCAGATAGCACCGAGCGCAAAAAGGTCAGGTGAAGTCGAACCAACACTCGTGTGACGGGCGGCGACACAAACGTGACGCCCACGTGACGCGTTCCGAAGTTGAAGGAGAGTCGAACAGTTAGGGCCGGTCGGACGGTCGTTCGCCGAGCATTCGTTTCAAGAGACCGAAGACGTCGTCACCGCTCGATTGTATGTCCGTGACGGTCCCGTCACGCGCGACCACGACATATGTCGGGAGGACTTCCACCCCGAAGCGCTCGTCGACCCCTTCGTCCCCTCGACTCCGCAGCTGCAGTCCGACCAAGGGATGGGACTTCACCGCAGCGGCGTACGCGTCGTCGTCTTCGTCGAGACCGATCCCCACGACCTCGAATCCCTGCGACGACCGATCCCGATGAAAGGCGGCGATCCTCGGGAACGCCGCGACACACGGCGCGCACCAGCTCGCCCAGAAGTCCACGAGCACGACCTTGCCCGCGATGCGCTCGCGCGCGGCTTCGTCGAGCGCGTCGCCGAACGGCGCCGGCGATCCGATCAACGCGGCGCGATGCACGATCCGCTCGTAGATCTCGGCCGACTCGATCTCGGGGTGCGCGTCGAGGAGCCGCTTCGCGTACGACGCGGCCTCGCCGTGACGCCCCTCCTCTTCCAGCCGCGTGACGACCCAGAAGTAGACCTGCTCGATCCCGGGTTGGTCCGGGAAGCGCCGGAACATCGCCTCGGCCTCCGCGATCGGATCGGAGTCCGGGCGGAACTTCAACAACAACAGCGCCGCGTCGAAGCGCGCCGTAGGCGTCCGCGCGTCCTTCGCGGCCTGCGCGAGGAGGCGACGGGCCGCCGCCGCCTCTTCGGACTTCGGCGCGAGGAGGTTCGTCGCGACCATCTGTTCGGCGAGCGCGTAACGCACGCGGTCACGCGCGGGGTGCGACGCGAACCGATCGAGGAACGCCTCCGACTTCGCGTAGAAGGCGTCGAGTTCGTAGTCCTCGTGCGCGGCCTCGATCTCGGCGAGGAGCTGATCCGCGGACGGCCGCGTACACGCCGCGAGCGCGAGCGTGATCGTGAGAGCGATGCGAAGCCGCACGGCGGACCGAGGTTCGTCGGCGCGCCGCCGCGCGATCAAGGGGCGATCGCCTCCGGCGCGGTCCCCTGCTGCACGTGGTAGCGATACCCCGCCTGCACGCGGAACGTCTCCGTCGTGAGCGCGCCGTCCGGCCAACGCACGGTGACGGTGCCCCCGCACGCGTCGCCGAGCCCGAAGTGGACGACGAGATCGTTCTGGATGCCGTAGTGGCCGTGGCCGCCGCCGACCTCCTGCACCTGGATACCGGCCTCCGTCTCGAGCGTCACGCGCGCGCCGATCGCGGAGCGGTTGGTGCCCTCCCCGCCCTCGAGCTCGAGCTGCACCCAGTTGCCGAGCTCGCCGAACACGTTCTCGAACAAGCGGACCTGCGCGGTGTCGTAGCAAGGATCGGCGCCCGGCTGGCAACGCGCGCGCGAGTGACCGACGACGAGGTCGAGGTCTCCGTCGCGATCGAAGTCCGCGACCGCCACGCCGTGGCTGCGGTGGTGATCGATGCCGAGCGCGATCGGCACCTTCACGAACTCGAGCGGCGCGACCTGGTGGAACAACAGCCCGTGGTTGCCGGGGTAGTCGGACGCCCCGATGTACACGTCCTTGTAGCCGTCGTTGTCGAAGTCGAAGGCGGCCGCGGTCATGTCGCCGTTGTCCCAGTTGTCGGGCGGGTTGAAGCGCTCCAATCCGGTCTCGCGGAGGCCGGGGCGCGTGAACCTCAGCGCGCCGTCGTTGAGCAGGAGCTCGGAGCGGTCGGCGTTCGTCCCCGCCCACCAGTGCGTGATCTCGGTCGTGAGCAGATCGATCGCGCCATCGTTGTCGATGTCGGCGCAGACCGTCGTGCCGCTGTTCCCGCCGAGCCGGAAGGCCTCGCGGTCGGTCTCGTGCCGCCAGTTCGGCTGCGAGCACGTGATGCGCGGCGCGTCGACGCCGTCGCTGCAGCCCTCGGCGGTCGGGACGCTCTGGCAGAAGCACCGCGCGAACTCGTTGTCTTTCCAGTCGAGGTTGTCATCGTACGCGTAGCCGCTCGCGACCGACTCGTTCACGAAGCGAACGGCGCCGTCGCTTTGGCGCTCGCCGCGCCACAGGTGATTGGGCGCGCGCCCGTAGGACGCGGCGAGGAGCTCGGTGACGCCGTCGTCGTTCAGGTCGCACGCGGCGACCGACCACGCGCGGCTGTGCGCGCGGCCGGCGTTGATCGCCTCGACGTCGTTCCAGTCCTCCGTCACGAGCCCCACGTCGGCGGTGACGTCGAGCATCTGGCCCTCGCCGATGTTCCGGTAGAGGAGGTCGTGGCGGAACACGACGTTCTGCGTCCCGGCCGGCGTGTAGTTGTGCTGGCCGACGAAGAGATCGAGGA
>JAUHYN010000003.1 GCA_030426505.1 bacterium
CGGCCGCGGGACGCGGTTCGTCTTCACCGCGGTCTTCGCGGAGGCGAGCGAGGACCTCCCGGTCGCGTTCGAGGCCGAGGCCCAGGCGGCGCCGGTCGCTGCGGCGACCGCGCGGATCCTCCTCGCGGAGGACAACCAAGTGAACCGCCTCGTCGCGTCGCGGATGCTCGAGCGGCTCGGCTACGCCGTCGACGCGGTGGGTGACGGCGCCCAAGCGGTGCGCGCGGTCGAATCGGGCGACTACGGTCTCGTGTTGATGGACTGCCAGATGCCGATCCTCGACGGCTTCGAGGCCACCGCGCAAATTCGCGGGTTGCCGGGCGGCAAGGGAGCGATCCCGATCGTCGCGCTCACCGCGAACGCGATGACGGGCGATCGCGAGAAGTGCCTCGCCGCCGGGATGGACCGCTACCTCTCGAAGCCGCTCCGCATCGCCGCGCTCGGTGACGTGTTGCGCGAGCTCCTCGGCGTCGAGACGCCCGCGTGAACGCGCGCGGTCACGGCGCGAGCGCGTCGACCCACGCTTCGATCTGAAACCCCACGAACGGCTCGAACGCGTCTTCACCGATCGTCGCGCGCCCCTGCGCGATGGCGAGCGCGGCCGCGGGGATCGCGGTGAAGGCCGCGGTGGACACGCCGCGCCGGACGAGCCCACGCGCGCGGAGGCGCCGGAGCACGGCGGCGAAGTAGACGTCGTCGTCGCGGCGCGCCTCGTCGAGCGCGCCGGGCGGGAGCGCGCGGAGGAGCCACGCCATGTCCTCCGGATCCGCGAGCGCGCGGAGCATCGGGTGTTCGGTGACCGCATCGAACAGCGCGCGGAAGAAGGCGCGGAGCGTGGCGCGTGGCTCGTCGCCGGCCTCGACGATCCGATCGAGGTCGCCCCGCAGCGCGGATTCGGCGGCGCCGAGGAGCTCCAACCACAGCGCCTCCTTGCTCGCGAAGAACGCGTAGAACGAGCCCTTGCTGATCCCCGCGCTGCGCGTGAGCGCCTCGACCGACGTCTTGCGGAACCCCGTCGTCGCGAGGTGCGCGCGCCCGACCTCGAGCAACCGCGCGCGGATGTGCTCCGCCTCCGCCTCGGTGAACGCGCGCGGCATCAGGCGTCCACCATCGCGCGGAACCGCGCCGTGAGGTCGGCGCGCCCGCCGATACATTTGAGGACGGCCCACAAGCCCCACTGCACTCGTTGGAGCCAGATCCACTCGGGCGGGAAGCCTTGGTGCCGCGCGTTCTTCGCGGTCGGCCGCGTGAAGGACTGCCCGCGCGACCACCACTCGGTGTCGAACGCGAAGCGCGGCGTGCGGACCGGTTCGAAGAGCCAGGTGTACAGCCGCGCGAGCTCGTCGAAGTCGATGCGGTCCGGGTTCGGTGCGAGCCCGAGCTCGATCGCGACGCGCCGAAACGCAGCGCGGTCGTCGTCGAGCACCGCGCGGCAGAAGTCGCGGTAGCGCGCGACGTAGCCGTCGTCGAACGCGCGGACGCAGCCGAAGTCGAGGGCGACGATCGCGCCGTCTTCGCGGTAGAGCTGGTTGCCCGGGTGCGGGTCGGCGTGGAGCCACCCGCGCGCGAACAGCGGCGCGAACGCGAAGTCGAGGAGCGCCTGAGAAGCGGCGTCGCGCGCGGCGGGTTCGGCGTGCGCGACGAAGTCGTCGAAGGGCGCGCCGTCGGCCCACGCGGTGGTGAGGACGGCGTCGCCCGAGAGCGCGTCGAACACGCGAGGCACGGAGACGGACGCGTGCTCCGCGAAGAACGCGCCGAAGCGCCGCTGCCACTCGGCCTCGCGCGCGTAGTCGCACTCCTCGGCGACGCGCGCGAAGAGCTCGGCGACGAGCGCGCGCCCATCGACGGCGGTCACGGCGCCCGCGATGGCGCCGAGGCGCTCGAGCTGCGCGAAGTCGCCCTCGAGGGCGTCGCGGACGCCCGGGTAGCGGACCTTCACCGCGACGCTCGCGCCGTCGTGCGTTCGACCCCGGTGGACCTGTCCGATGCTCGCGGCGGCGATCGGCGTGGGCTCGAGCTCGGCGAAGCACGCCTCGACCGGGCGATGGAGCGAGGCTTCGATCACCTCCGCGATCGCCGCGTACGGCAGCGGCGTCACGCCCGTGCGGAGGCGCGCGAGCTTCTCGGTCACCTCGGCGGGGAGCCCGACGTCCATGTACGAGAGGATCTGACCGACCTTCATCGCCATCCCCTTGAGGTGATCGAGCTCGTCGAGGAGGAGCGCGCCGAGCGCCTCGTCCGCCGCCGACGCGCCCCCGAACAGACGTCGCGCGCCGCGGAGCCCGACGCCCCACGCGATGCGCCCCGTCGCCCGCGCGCGCGACCGCAGACCGATCGGGAGACGATCCATGGCATCAGTATGACCAGATTCGTTGAAATAGTCATTGTATTCATGGGGCGCGCTCGGTGCGTGACTCCCGGGCACGTTCGTGGTGAGTCACGACCATGCGGATCCCTGTCGCGCCGTCGCTGCTCTTCGCACTCCTCGTCGCTTGTTCCGGCGGCACGGAGGCCCCCAACCCGCCGCGTGACGGCGGCGCGTCGATCCAGGACGGGGGCGAAGCGCCGCGCGACGGCGGTGAAGCGCCGCGCGACGGCGGCGTCGATGTCGACGCCGGCTTCGAGCCGACCGCGCACGCGATCGTCGATATCGCGCAGCCGATGATCGACGAGGGCTGGTACCCGAGCCTGTCGGTCGCGTGGCTCGACGACGGCGAGGTCCACCACCTGGGCCTCGGCACCGTGGGCGCGGGCGGCCCGACGCCGGACGCCGACACACTCTACGAGATCGGATCGATCACGAAGACGTTCACCGGGACGCTGCTCGGCGACATGGCGTCACGCGGCGAGGTCATGATCACGGACACCGCGCAGAGCGCCGCGTGGCCGTCGCTCACGCTCCCGGTCTTCGACACGACCGAGATCCGCCTCGTGGATCTCGCCACGCACTTCTCGGCGCTCCCGCGCCTGCCCGACAACTTCGCGCCGGCGGATCCCGCGAACCCCTACGTGGATTACACGCGCGACGACCTCGACGCGTTCTTCGCCAACCACACCCTCGCGCGTCGGCCCGGGCAGACGTTCGACTACAGCAACCTCGGCGTCGCCCTGCTCGGCCAGCTCCTCGCGAACACCGCGTCGACCGCGTACGACCAGCTCCTCGCCGAGCGCGTGTTGGATCCGCTCGGCATGATGGACACGACCTTCGACCTCGACGCCGAACAGCAGACCCGGCTCGCGCCCGGATACGACTACAACGGCGAGCCCACGTCGAACTGGGACCTCGGGATCTTCGACCCGGCCGGCGGCCTCGAGAGCTCCGCGAGCGACATGATGCTCTACGCGCGCGCCTACCTCGACCGGACCACGCTCGGCGACGCGATGAACCTCGCGACCACCGCGCAGGCCAACATCGACGCCCAGACCTCGGTCGGCCTCAACTGGATCCTGGCCAACGGCGGCGAGCTCGTCCTCCACGACGGCGCGACCGGCGGGTACAACGCGTTGCTCGTCCTCGTGCCCAGCGAAGATCGCGCCGTCCTCGTGCTCGCCAATGGGGCGAGCTACCGCACCAACGAGTTGGGCTTCGCGATCGTCCAGGCCGTGCGCGGCCAGGCGTACGTCCGACCGGACCCGATGCCGACGGTCGACGTCTCCGACGAGGCGTTGGATCGGAACGTCGGCGTCTACGCGCTGCAGGGGAACGCGGCGCTCCAGGCGACCGTCACCCGAGTCGGCGACGCGCTCTGGGTACAGCTCACCGACCAGCCGAACTTGAAGCTGTTCGCGACCTCCGACCGCGACTTCTACATCCGGGCGGTCGAGGCCGCGCTGACGTTCGACGCACCGGACGGAGCGGGCGAGGTCGCGGGCTTCACCCTCCGCCAGGGCGGCGGGACGCCGCGGTTCGATCGCATCCCCTGATCCCTCGGGTCACCCGACCACCGGTCGACCCGTCGAATGTCGCATAGTGGAGACTTTTGCGCACCTTTGAAGCGTTCTGACCGAAAACGATCGGCAAGGAAGGGAACCCCATGCCGACGACTGTCCAACCCGGAAGCCCCGTCAACCCCAGCCTCCCCGCGTTCGCGCCCGCCGCGTCCGGTCAGGTCCAAGTCATCCAGCCCGCCCAGTTCCGTCAGGCGATCGCGCAGGGCGACACCGTCGTCGAGTTCTTCAGCTACGGCTGCGGCTACTGCCGCGAGGCGAAGGGCAAGGTCCAGCAGGTCGCGAACCAGCTCGCCGGCAAGGCGAAGATCGTGGCGATCTCCGTCGACGATCCGGCCGGCAAGCAGATCGGCATTCAGCACGGCCTCGCGCTCTACCCGACCTTCGCCGTGTTCCGCGACGGCGCCTACAAGGGCACGTTCATGCGCGACGGCGCGAATCCGGTCACGGCGCAGCACGTCCGCGCGAACATCGATCGGATCCTCGGGTACTGACGATGCAGGCTGGCTCGACTCGCGGCGGTCTCGGCGCGTCCGGCGCGCGGGACCTCACGCCGCTCGAGAACATCGCGGCGCCCCGCAGCGTTGCGCCCGTCGCGCCGCGCATCGCCGTCCCCGGTGACGCGGACGTCTTCGTCCCGCCGACGCCGGCCCCGACGACCGCGGCGCGCACGCGCCCGATCCTCCTCTACAACGACCAGTGCGAGACCTGTCAGGTGCTCTCGGCCTGGGTGAAGAAGCGCGATCTGTCGGGCGGCGATCTCATCGACGAGCGCCCGATCGGTCACGACCCGGCGGTCCTCGCCGCGCTCGATCCGCGCCTCGACATGTGGGACGTCTACGAGAAGATCCACGTCCTCATGCCGAACGGCGACATCAAGAAGGGCGGCGCCGCGATCGGCGAAGTCCTCCGTCGCCTCCCGGGCACGAAGTGGATGGGCCCGCTCCTCGACATCGAGATCGGCGGCACGCGCCCCTTCGAGAAGGTCGTCGACGCCGGCTACACCACCCTCGACGCGCTGCGCCCCGCGCTCGGCTGCTCGAGCTGCGGCGGCGGCCCGGTGAAGTGGTGGGCGAAGCCAGTGAAGTGGATCGCCGACGGCATCAAGGCCATCCACCGCCTCTTCACGGGCGCGCCCGCGCCCGAGCCGCACAAGCCCGAGCTCCCGCCGGGCCCGCCCGCGCAGTAGTCACCGCTCCGCGCCTCGGAGACCGTGTGCGCGAATCGACGCCGCTGTCACCCTGGCGGCGAACCCCGTCCTCGTCCACCGTGCCGCTCGCCGCGCCGCGCCCGTAGTCCCACGGAGCGCGCGCCGTCGGCAGGGGAGGGACGTTGGAAATGAAGACAACTCGAGCGATCGCCGCGAGCGGAGTCGCCGCTTTGATGACCATGGGCTGCGGAGGCGTCGAGGACGCGGAATACGACAGCGCCTCCGCGAGCCTCGCGCCGCTCGCGACGCGAGGCCGCTTCGTATTCGAGAACCGCGAGTTCCTGGGTAACGGCCGCGTCTGCCGGACGTGCCACCTGAACGGCTCGGGGACGATCGCGCCCGAGGACGTGGAGGCCGCGTTCCAATCGGATCCCGGCGGCGATCTCTTCCGCGCGATCGACAGCGACGACGGCCTCGGCCTCACCTACGACCGCCTCCGCACGCACGCGACCATCCGCGTGTTCATCCCGTTGCCGAGCAACGTCTCGATCGTCGGCGACCCGACCGCGACCGACGTCGTCGTCCACCGCGGCGCGTCCGCGACGCTCAACAACCCCGGCCTCGAGTCGGTCTTCATGCAGGACGGCCGCAACCTCACGCTGCAGGAGCAGGCCGCGGGCGCCGTCAACGCGCACTACGAACCCGGCCGGCAACCCTTGGCGTCCGAGCTCGACGCGGTCGACGCCTTCCAGCGCGAGCGCCGCCAGTTCTACTCGAGCGGCGCGTTGTTCCGGTGGGGCACCGGTCGCGGGAGCGCGCCGAGCCTCCCCGCCGGACACACGGCGAGCGAGATCCGCGGCCGCGCGTTCTTCGAGACCTCGCCGGGCGGCCTCTGCGGTCACTGCCACGGCGGACCGAACCTCAACGAGACGAACGAGTTCCTGCTGCTGCCGTTGGCGCCCGGTTCGCGGTTCGTCTCGGTCGCCGTCAGCGAGGTCAACAACCAGGGCAACCCGGTCTACGACTTCGCGTTCTCGGATCCGTCGAACCCCGGCGCGCCGCCGACGGTCGTGAGCAGCCCGGACCCGGGCCGCGCGTTGATCACGGGCGACGTCGCCGATGCGAACGCGTTCCGGATCCCGTCGCTGTGGGGCGTGAATCGGACCGCGCCGTACTTCCACGACAACTCCGCGAAGACGCTCGAGGAGGTCATGGATCACTATCGGTTCTACTTCGCGCTCCCGCCCGCGAACCTCGTGCTCACCGACCAGGAGGTCGAGGACATCATCGCGTACATGCGGTTGCTCTGAGTCGGGAACCCTCCGGGACTGGCCTTCGCCGCCCTTCGCAGGGCAAGGTCTCGGCGTGTACTTGCTGCTCGAGGAGGTGGGCTCCGGCGCGGCCGGCACCGCCCACCTCGCCGTGCGCTCGGACGAGCGCACCGACGAGCTCTTCGTCGTCAAGCAGCTGCGCCCCCAGATCGCCGAGCAGCCCGAGCACCTCAGTCGCTTCAAACACGAGGCCTCGATCGCCGTCATGGTCGATCACCCGAACGTGGTCGAGGTCGTCGACGTCGGCCTCGGCGCGGAGCGGCCCTACATCGTCATGCGCTACGTGGAGGGTCCGACGCTCGCGGCCTTCATGAACGCGCTCGAACAGAACGGTCGAACGTTGTCGGTGCCCGCCGCGGTCGGCCTGGTGCGCGACGCGCTCGCGGGGTTGCAGGCGCTGCACGAAGCGAAGCACCCCGAGACCGGCGAGCCGCTCGGGTTCGTCCACCGCGATCTTTCGCCGCGGAACCTGATCGTCACGCGGAGCGGCCCGGTGCGCCTGATCGATCTCGGGCTCGGCCGTTCGCGCCTCGGCGACTGGCAGACCGAGGCCGGGCGCATCATGGGGTCGATCGGGTACATGCCGCCGGAGCAGCTCCGCGCCCAAGGCGTCGACCACCGCACGGACCTGTGGTCGATCGCGTGTGTCCTCTTCGAGCTCATCACACTCGAGCCCTACGTGCGTGGGCACGGGCGCGAGCGTCTGATGAACACGATGCGCGAGGAGCCGCGCTCGCTGAGGACGAAGCGCCCCGACGTCCCCGCTGCGTTGGACGACGTCATCCAGCGCGCGCTCTCCGCGACCCCCGCCGCGCGGTTCGAGTCGGCCGCGTCGTTCTCGCGCGCGCTCGCGGAGACGTGTCCGGCCGACGCGCCGGGCGAAGCGGCGGCGCTGGTCGAGGCGTTGTTCGGGGAGGCGTTGGACGAGCGGCGGCATCGGCTGCTCGAGGTCGCGCTGACGGTGGTGCAGCCGCTCGAGATCACCGAGGCCTACGAGCGGATCGCGTCGCGGCCGGGCGCTGCGGATCCGGAGAGCTTCGCGACGTTCGACGCCACGCGCGTCGTCGCGGATCCGACGCGCGTCGATCCCGAGGCCGGGCGCTTCGAGTCGGTGCCTCCCGTGCCGCCTCCGCCCGCGGCGACGCCTCCGCGCCAGCGCACGGTGTGGATCGCCGCCGCGGTGGGCGTGCTCGTCGGCGCCGCCACGGTGACCGCCGTGCTCGGGCCGTCGCCTTCTTCGTCGCCGGCGCCGATCGAGCGCCCGCAGCCGGCGCCCCGCGTCGAAGCGACCCCGGTCATCGAGCCGCGCGTGGCCGAGGTGCCCGAGCCTGTACGCCGAACGCGATCGCGCCCCCGCCGCACCGCGCCGCGCGCGGCGGACACCACCGTGGCGAAGGCCCCCGAGCCCGCGAAGCCCGCGCCGGTGAGGAAGCCCGAAGCGCCGTCACGTACGCCCCGCGAACGAGCGGCGCAGCTGCAGAAGCGACTCCAGCGTTTGCGCGAGGGTGACGCCGAGCGCGTCGATCGCCTGTTGATGGAGCTGACCGCGCTGGACTTGGTCACCGACGCGCGCCGCTATGAGCGCGCGCTCGAGCGCATCGAGCGCGAGGTCGCTGCGCTGGACTAGTCACCTGCGTCAGTGATTCCTCACGTATCTCGCGGCCGCTTTTCGCGCCTGCTGCCCGCGCCGCCTTCGGCTCTCGTCGGTTGCGTACGCCCGGTATGCGCCCTCCTCACGCGGGCACCAGGCACGAAACTCGACTCGCGATATACG
The DNA here is from genome assembly GCA_030426505.1 of bacterium. Classification (GTDB taxonomy): domain Bacteria; phylum Myxococcota; class Kuafuiibacteriia; order Kuafuiibacteriales; family Kuafuiibacteriaceae; genus JAUHYN01. The sequence continues at coordinate 8,204 of JAUHYN010000003.1, forward strand.
CAAGGAATCACTGACACAGGTGACTAGCTGGCAGCCTTCAGCCTTCAGGTGGCAGCCCCTTGGTGCGAGCGCTTCGGCGCTCGGCGTCGCGCCGGAGATTCGTGGTGCGAGTGCTCGCTCAGCACCCGGGTGGGCACGCGACATCGCCGACGCACGCGCACTCGCCGGGGGTCTGGGTGGCGACGACCGCGACCGAGACGCCGGCGGCGATCACCACGCCCACGCCGATCCACAACCACGGCGAGGAGAGGATCGAGCCCTCCGCGTTCAGCTCGACGGCGATCGTCTCGGCGCCTCCGGGGGCGAGCGCGATTGAGCGGTGCTCCGACTCGTAGCCGACGCGCTTGATGTCGAGCTCGACGTCGCCGGGCGCGACCCAGAACACGCCGTCGGCGTCGCGGCGGACGGACGCGGGGACCTCGACCGTGGCGTCGCGCGGCTCGGCCTGCACCGTCAACCGCGCGAGGCGCGCGAAGCCCGCGGTGTCGAGCGCGGCGTCGAGCTGATCTTCGATGCGCGCGAAGATCGGCGTGTCGGGGGCGCCGCCGACGGCGCGGTGGATGAGCTTCTGTTCGTCGACGTCGATCAGGAGGGTCGCGACCAGCGGCGGCTCGAGCGCGGTATTGGCGACGACGACTACGAGGTAGCGCGCGGTGAAGGCACGAGCGCCACGCGCGAGGCACTCGGCCTCCAGCGCGCAGTCACCGAGCTGACGAATCACTTCGCGGGGCGTGGTGAGGAACGTGGTGCGCGAGACGATCGACAGGCCCGCGCGCTTCGACGCGATCGCCTCGACGCGCGCGTGGACGTCGTCCGCGGTGACCTCGCCGACCTTCGCCTTCACGACCGGGAACACGGCGACCTCCGGCGTGGTCGCGGCGACGAGTCCGGCGAGGAGCGTGGCGATCACTTCGGCACCACCACCGCGACGACGCGCTCGCCTTCGCCGCCGACCAGGACGAGGTCGCCCGACACCGCCGCGCCGCCGACGAAGGAGAACGGCAACAACAGGCGCGGGCTGACGCGCGGCTCGACCGAGGCGTCGTCGTAGAGGAAGAGCAGGGTCCCGTCTTCGAAGCGGAGTGAGTTGATCGGGCGGACCCACGCGAAGGGCTTCGAGAAGCTTCGGAAGCGGAGCTCGTCGGCCTCCGGCTCCGGGAACGGGCAGAGGCCGAGGCCCGAGCCGCAGCGCGGGTCTTCGCCGAGCGTCCACGGGCGGAGGCCAGTGGTATCCGTGACGCCCGTGCTCCACTGGACGCCGGTGATCACGGCGCGGTCGGCGCACCAGGTCTCGATCGACGTGGGGATCGTCTCGAGCTCGTCGCCCGACGTCCACGGCGCGCCGAGGTGGTCGTGCCAGTAGCCTTCGACGACGAGCTTGCGGCCCGGTCGCCACGCGATACGCCCGAGCGTCCCGCGTCCGACGAGCCACGCGACGCCGTCGCGGCCGTCGAGGTCGTCCCAGCCGACGACGGGGGGCGCGATCTCCGTGGCGTCGGTCGTGGGATCGTCCCACTCCATCTCGAGTTCGACGAACGCGCGATCGATCATCGCGAAGACGCGGCCGCCGGCGTCGAGGAACACGAACACGCCGCCGCCGAGCGCGGCGCCGGCGACGAACGATTGGGACCCTGGCGACACCGATCCGACCACGGAGCGAGTCTCGAGATCGACGAGCTGCACCTGAACCTCGGTGGGCGACGCCGGCGGGAGGCAGGGGACGCGCGGCGTCCCGCGGAAGAAGCAGCGCCAACGCTCCGCGCGGTGGGTCGCGACGACGACGCGATTCGGAGCGCCCGAATCCGCGATCGCGACGTCAGCGTGGCTGTCGCGCGCGGGCGGGTAGCCTTCGATCGTGATCGGTTCGCGCGTGGGGCGCGGCGACGCTTGGCGGTAGCGATGCACGCCGGACCCGAACGCGACGATCGTGTTCGGCTCGGTCGCCGCGAACGCCGACATCACGCCGCGGCGCGGCTCGCGGCTGGTGTAGATCGGCGAGAACGTCGTCTCGCCCGGCGCGCGCCGGTAGATCCAGCGCGCGGCGGTGACCGCGACGGCCCAGTCGCCGGCTTCGATGTAGTCGAGGACCGGATCGGCGACCTCCGTGAGGAGCTCGGCTTCTGCGCCTTCGTCCCAGGGCTGTCCGATGCGCCCGTACTGGATCGGGTCGCGTCCGTGCTCGATGTCGACGACGAAGTCGCCGAAGCCCCAGACCGTCCGCACGAAGTTCGCGTTCGGGGCGGGGCTGAGCGTCGTGCAGAGCGACAACGAGCTCCCCTCCTCGATCACGTCGAGTGTGGTCGGGAGGTCTTCGAACCGCTCGACGTCGCCGAGATCGAACGACCACACCACGCCGGTGACGTGTCGGGAGTTGGGGCCCGTCGACCGCTCGCCGGTCGAGCACACGTAGAAGCGCCCGTCCTTCTGGATCGCGTAGTCGTCGATGAACGCGTGCGTGAACAGGTTGCCGTTGAGGCGGTAGGCGAAGCGCGCGAGCCCGATGTGACAACGCCACGCCGCGTCCGCCGCGGAGCGGACGTAGAGCTGACCGCGTTCGCCGAGGAGGACGGTCGTCGCGTTGGTGCTGGTCGTCGTGACGCCGCCGGTGAACGGGAAGAGATCGTCGCCGCAGGTCCCCGAGGCCGTCGACTCCTCGACGCATGTGTACGTCGTCGAGTTCTGCGCGGTGCAGCGGAAGATCGCGTGGCCGACCACGTCGCCGCGCTGGATGAAGCCGCCGACGTAGACGGCGCCGTCCGCGCCGCGCACGAGCGCTCGGGTCTGCATCTGCGGGAGGCCCATGACGACCTCGGCGCGGGGCTCGCGGGTGATGAGTCGGTAGTTCGTGCCGTCGCGCGTCGGATCGCGATCTTCGAAGGCGACGAGGATGCCGTCGTCGGTGTCGAGGAGCGCGCGAATGTAGCCTTCGGGGGTCGTCGGGCCCTGGCGGATCTCGCCGCTCGGATCGATCGCGACGAGGTGGCCGGGGGTCAGTCCGATCACCGTGCCGTCGGGGAGCAGGCGCCCGGCCCGGGTCGCGACGTTCGGCTCACCGGAGTCGACCTGCACGAGCTCCACGTCCGGTCGGCTCCTCAGGGGGGCGTCGTCGCAGGAGCACGCGCCGGGCCACGCGAGGAACACGCGGGCGGCGACGCTCGCTTCGAGCGCGCTGTCGACGAGGGAGGTGGGGCCGCCCGAGTTCTGGAAGATCTCCGCCTCGGCGAAGCGCGGGAGTCCGCACACGTCGCCGGGCGCGACGCGCTGCGGGGCCTCGATCGCTTCGTAGGTGCAGCGCCCGCACCCCACGTTCGGGTTCGTCGTGACTTCGAGTTCACTGAAGGTCGCGGCGTCGACGGGGAGGCCGCGGACGTCGACGAAGTCCTCGGCGTCGAAGCGCCACACCAACATGTGGCTCCCCGGCGGGAAGCGGATCCGCGCGGAGGTCTCGTCGTCGATGCGGGTGACTTCGAGCGCCTCGCCCTCGAGGACCGCGACGATCGCGAAGGTCTCGGGGTCAAGATCGAGGTCGACGCGGTGTTGGACGTCGGAGCACGCGCCCGACACGAGCGCGAGCGCGAGCATGGCCGAGCGCGAGACCACGGAGGCTGGAGCGTAGCTCGATTCGACCCGCGCGCGCACGGCGGTCGTGTCAGGGCTGCGGGTACTTCGACCGGAGCGCCTTGAGGACGCCGGGCGGGACGTAGCGGGAGTAGTCGCCGCCGTTCATCGCGATCTCCTTCACGAGGGAGCTCGAGATGTACACGTGCTCCGACTCGGTGAACATGAAGACCGTCTCGATGTCCGGCTCGAGGTCGCGGTTCGCGAGGCCGAGCTGGAACTCGTACTCGAAGTCGGTGAGGAGACGCAGCCCGCGGACGAGCACGCCCGCGCCGAGGCCGCGGCAGTAGTTGATCAACAACCCCGAGAACGACTCGACGTCGACGTTGTCGCAACCGGCCAACGCGTCGCGGAGCATGGTGAGTCGCTCTTCGGGGGTGAAGAGGCTCGTCTTCGCGGGGTTCACGCCGATCGCGACGGTCACGCGATCGTACAGGCGCGCCGCGCGTTCGATGATCGCGGTGTGTCCGTAGGTGACGGGATCGAACGACCCGGCGTAGACGGCGTGTCGGTAGTTGGGCGACGCCTTCACGGTTGGACCGCACGCTGTCTCGCGCCGTTTTTGGATGTCAAAGAAAAGAAGGTCTGGTACCTCTCCGCCGTCATGTCGCTGCAAGACGTCTCGAGTGAGATCAAAGACCTCCGGGCGCGCCTGACCGCGCTCAAGGAGTATCTTTGACGTCCCGGGCAAGCAGGCACGGGTCTCCGAGCTGGAGGCGCTGAGCGCCCAGCCCGGCTACTGGGACGACCAGGAGCGCGCCAAGGGTTTCGAGCGTGAGCGCGCCGGTCTCGAACGCCAACTCAAGGACATCGCCCGCGAGGACAAGGCGCTCGAAGACGCCGAGGTCTTCGTCGAGCTCGGGCTCGAGACGGGGGACGACTCCGTGGAGGGCGAGGCGCGCGCGCTCGTGGACGAGGTGTCGACGTCGCTCGCGAAGTTCGAGCTGCGTCGGATGATGTCCGGCGAGCACGACAAGAACAGCGCCATCATCGAGATCCACGCCGGCGCCGGCGGGACGGACGCCCAGGACTGGGCGGAGATGTTGCTGCGTATGTACACGCGGTGGTGCGAGCGGAGCGGATTCGAGATCGAAGAGGCCGACCGGCAGCTCGGTGAAGAGGCCGGCATCAAGGGCGCGACGATCTTCGTGCGCGGCGAGTACGCGTTCGGTTGGCTCCGCGCGGAGGAGGGCGTGCATCGCCTCGTTCGCATCTCACCGTTCGACGCGAGCAAGCGTCGCCAGACCGCGTTCGCTGCGGTGCGCGTGACGCCGGAGCTGGAGGACGAGGTCAACGTCGACATCGACTGGGAGAAGGCCGTCCGCGAGGACCGCTACCACGCGAGCGGCGCGGGTGGTCAGCACGTGAACAAGACCGAGTCGGCGATTCGCCTGACGCACCTGGAGACGGGGATCGTCGTGCAGTGTCAGTCGGAGCGCAGTCAGCACAAGAACCGGGCGACGGCGCGCAAGATCCTCGCGTCGCGGTTGTTCGACTACCTGCAGGCGCAGCAGGACGAGGAGCGCTCGAAGATCAGCGGCGAGAAGCTGAAGATCGAGTGGGGGTCGCAGATCCGCTCGTACGTGAACCACCCGTACCAGATGGTGAAGGACCACCGGACGGACCAGGAGTCGGCGCAGTTCGACCACGTGCTCGACGGGGACCTCGACGCGTTCATGGAGGCCTACCTCCTCTCCACCGCGGAAAAGCCGCGAAACTGACGCGGCCGGGGTTGACGGAGCCGCTCACTGACCCGATGATCGAAACGGTCAGTGGAGCAGGCGAAGCGAGACGGGATCCTGGCGGAGGCCGGCCGAGCGTTCGGCCGGTTCGGGTTCAAGAAGACCTCGATCGACCAGATCGCCAAGATGGCGGGGGTCGCGAAGGGCACCGTCTACCTCGCCTGCCAGTCCAAGCAGGACCTCTTCTACCAGGTGCTCCACCGCGAGGTGCGCAAGTGGATCGCGGACGTGTCGACCCTGATCGACCCGCGGGTCCCGGCGGACGAGCTGTTGCTCCGGTCCTCGGAGGCGGGCGTCGCGTACCTCGAGAAGCGGCCGCTCCTGAAGACCCTCCTGTTCGGTGAGGCCCACTCGCTGCTCCCCACCTGGGCGGATCGCCTCGACGACCTGCGCGCGCTCGGGAGCGAGAACGTCCAGCAGATCCTCCGGCTCGGCATCAAGCAGGGCCGGTTCGTGGAGGATCTGGACGTCGCCACCACCGCGGAGCTGTTGCTCGACCTCCAGCTCGCCTACTTCGTCCTGCACGATCGCCCCGGCGCCGACCACGACGCGCGCCTCGCTCGGCGCAAAGCCGCCGCCTTCTCACTCGTCTTGAACGGCCTGCGCGTCCGCCCGGACGCCGCAGGGGCCTGATCCCCCCCTGCGACCCGAGGTGTACCGCGTGACCGTCTCCGTCCATTCACGAATGACCAAAAAACCAAAATGGTCATCCAGATCGGCGCTGAGCGCGCCAGAAAGGTCCGTCATGAACGTTCGACACCACCTCTCCCAGTACTTCCTCGAGGCCCTCATGAGCACGAAGCGCGGTCGCGCGCACCTGTTGAACCAGGTCGCGGAGGGCGAAGAGCAGGGCGAGCAGCGCGTCTTCGACGAGGCGATCGCACTCGTCGAGGACCCGGAGCTGAAGAAGCTCATCCGTCGCCACCGCGAGGACGAGATCCGACACGGGCAGATGTTCCGCGCGCGCATCGAAGCGAACGGCGTCCCGGTCGGTCCGGTCCCGGAGAACCTCGACATGTTGCGCCGCCTCGACCGCGCGCTCGGCGGCTTCTTCGACAAGGGCCTGTCCTCCGAGGCCGACGTCATGCGCGCGTACGTCATCCTCCAGGTGATCGAGGAGCGCGCGTGCGAACAGTTCACGATGTACATCGACGCGCTCGAGCGCGTGGGCGAGCACGAGACCGCCGACGTCTTCCGACAAGTCGCGAAGGACGAGGCGCGTCACCTCAAGTACTGCCGCGCGATCGCGCTGCGCTACGCCGAGGACGAAGCGGACTACGAGCGCGAGCTCGTCCTCGTCCGCGAGTTGGAGGCGCGCTCGTTCAAGGACGTGCAGCGCTCGAACATCGAGTACATCCTCGCGAACGACCTCGCTCCGTCCCGCGGGGCGCGGCTCTTCTTCCGCGTGATGAAGGTCGTGACCGGGCTCGTCGACGAGGTGCCGTACACTTCGTTCGCGCAGCCCGCGATGGCGTGACGCTTGCGCGCGCCGGTCGCGACCGGTACCGAGCCGGTGTGGCTTGGACCGATCACATCGTCGTCGAGACCTCCGGACGCTCCTTCGTCGACGTGACCCAACGGATCGCGGAGTGCGTCGCGCGCTCCGGCGTGCGCGACGGCCTCGCGAACGTCTTCATCCGTCACACGAGCGCGTCGCTGGTCGTGCAGGAGAACGCCGACCCCGACGTGCGCCGCGATCTGGAACGCTTCCTCTCCGACCTCGTCCCCGACGGAGACCGCCGCTACGCCCACACCGCGGAGGGGCCGGACGACATGCCGTCGCACGTGCGCGCGGTGCTCACGTCGACCTCGGTGACGCTCCCGGTTCGAGACGGGCGCCCCGCGCTGGGGACGTGGCAGGCCGTGTACCTGTGGGAGCACCGGCACGCGCCGCACCGGCGCACGCTCGACGTGACCGTCCTCTGACGTCGCGCCCCGCCGCGTCGCCTACATCGTTCGCCGCGCGCGCCCTTGCAGACCGGTTGGGGTCCGGGTAGCGATCGGATCCATGGACGTCGCGGCACTGAAGGCGCTGCTCAGCGCGTCGGGCTACGACGTCCGCTTCCGTCGCGACACATGGGTCGAGTGCCTTCTCCTCAAGGAAGAAGAGTCGTTCGCGGGGCGCGGCGCCGATGACGACGCCGCATTCACCGCGGCCGTCGAAGCCGCGTTCCCGTCGTCGCTCTCACGGACACTCCTCGAACGCGCGCTCGCGCCGACGACCGAGTCGAGCCTCCCGCGCCCTTCGCCGCCGAAGCCGGCGGTCGGGCACAAGGCCGCGGCGCGCTCGGCGCCGCCGTTGGTCGAGCGTTCGAACGGAGGCGGCGAGCGGACGGATCTGCAGCGCGCGATCGACGAACTGCGCGTGTTGAATGAGCGCGTCCGCGACTCGCGCGACGAGCTCGGGCTCTGCACCTCCGAGCGGCAGCGTCTCGCGATCCTCGCGTGGATCTGCGAAGCCCGCGCGCACACCGACGTGTTCCCGGGGGACGAGCGCATCCGCGAGGAGGTCGCGCAGGTCTCCCGGCAGCTCACCGAGATCGGCAAGGCGTTCTGGCCGGGCTCGGTCACCGCGCTGCAACTGCAGATGCACCCGAAGGATCTCCCGCGGCACCTCCTCGGCGGCGCCGCTTCCACGTGGACCAGCGCGGCCGAGCTCGCCGAGCGCGCGCTCCACAGTATGGAGCACGCCGACGAGCGGCGCGGTCACGACGAGCACGGCTGGGCCGACTTCGCGTACACGCAGCCGCCGCCCGCCGACGCCGACGCGGCGCTCGCGGAGCTCGTGGAAGAGATCGAGCGCTACGGCGGTTCGCTCGAGCGCTACGCGGAGCCGCGTGATCCGAACTCGCGCCCGGACGAGGAGCGCTTCGTCCGTTGGATCCGCACGCTGCGTTGGCTGCGCGGGACCCACGTGGACCCCGACCGCTGGGCGCGCGTCTCCGGGCGCCTCCGCTGGTGGGCGGGGCGCCGCGATCCGAACCTCTCCCCACACGGCAAGGAGCTCGACGGCGGCTTCGTCCCGCCCCGCCCCTGGGCCGAGATGCTCCACCGCCCGGGCGCGGCCGCTCCGACGAACGGGCCGCCGCAGTCGTTGGTCGCCGCGGCGCGGAGCCGCTGCGCGGGGAAGCGCTTGGTGATCGTGAGCCACCGCCGCGATCCGGACCTGCAGTCGAACGTGGAGCGCGCCCTCGATGGCGCCGAGGTCGAGTGGGCCGTCGCCGAACCGAAGCGCCTCGAACAGCTCGCCGCGAAGATCGACGATCGTGCGTTCGATCTGGTGCTCGGCGCGTTGGGTTTGCAGGCGCCGCGCCCGGACCGCGCGCTCGCCCGCGCGTGCCGCGGGACCGAGACGCCGTACTTGCGCGTGAACCGGGGCCGACCGGTCGCGTGCCTGCGGGCGATCGCGAAGGTGCGCTGACCCCGAGCTCGGGCTCGGGCTCGGGCTCGTTCAGGGGGCTCGCTTCGCGCCGGGGAACACCACCTCCAGGCGCTCGCGCATCCCCTCGACCGCGTCGACCGCCACCAGGTCCGCCGCCAGATCCGCCCCCCGCCGCTGCGCGAACGGCACCAACCGCCACGCCACCGGCGCCGCCTCGCCCAGCTCCACCACGAGGACGCCGCCGAGGCGCACCGGCCAGCCCACGCGTTCGAGGGCGGGGCCGTTGAGGTTGCCGAGGCTGTAGGCGCAGAGCCGATCGCCGAAGCGCTCGAGCGGCATCAGGACATGGGGGTGGTGGCCGGCGATCACGTCGACGCCGGCGCTCGTGAGGCGCCGCGCGAGGTCGCGCGTGGACTGTCGCGGGAAGTGCCGGAACTCGTACTCCCAGTGCGGCGTCGCGACGAGGTGATCGACCTCGGCGCGTACAGTCGACCAATCGTACGCCTCGACGGCGGGCGTGCGCACGATGTTCGGCGTGCCCGAGAGGCGCTGCTCGGAGTTGAGCCAGTGCGACCACGCGATCACACCGACGCGACGGCCGCTGCGCTCGACGATGCGGTAGGGCGGGTCGTCCGCGTCGAGGAGCGCGCCGACCGCGACCGCGCCGCGGCGCTCGATGCGCTCGACGGACGAGCGCAGGCCGTCCTCGCCCTGGTCGGCGATGTGGTTGTTCGCGATCGACAGCACGGCGCGTTCGGCCGGGACGCCGAGGCGATCGAGCAAGCCGAACAGGAAGTCTTCCGCCATCGCGAAGTGGCCGACGTAGCGCGCGTACGGCCGGACCTCCTCGAACATCACCGGCGCCTCGCAGTTCACGAACACGAGATCGGCGCCCGCGAGCGCGTCGCGGACGACGGGATCCACGTCGGGGATCCGGTCGTTCTGCATGCACATCAGGTCGCCGAGGAACGCGACGCGCAGCACGGTCGACGCATCGCTCAGGCGGCCCTCGCGGGGGAGTGGGACGAGGTCGGTCGGGTTGCTCGTAGAGGGCGAGAAGTAGTCGAGCAGCCAGCGGAAGCCGTAGTACCAGGGGTAGGGCGAGCTCATCGCCGTCGCCGCCGTCGCCGCTTCCTCTTCGGGTTCGCTTCCTCTTCCGCGGCCTTCAGCGCCTCGGCCTCCGCGGCCTCCTGCGCGATCAGCTCGGGCGTCTTCTCGAGCGTGACGTCGAGCGCGACCGGCCCACCGCGCTCCGGCGTGATCGTCTTCTCGAACGGGACGTAGCCGAGCTTCTTGATCTCGATCCTCGTCTCCTTGTTCGTGCGCACGGACATCGAGGTCGGCGTGAGCGCGACGTTGTTGCCGTCCATCCACAGCTCGGCGCTCTCCGGGACGGTCTTCACGGAGAGGTTCACCACCGCGCCGGGGAAGATGAGGTTCATCGTGCGCTTGCCGCCGGCCTGGACCGCGACGGTGCTCGTCACGGGCTCCTCGCCCTCGAGCTCCAGCTCGATGTAGTGCGTGACCACCGACTCCAGGTTCTCGATCGTCAGTGGCGTGCGCTTCCCGGTGCGCTCGTCGTCGAGCGTGACGAACGCGCCGGGCGGGATCGACTCGATCGTGAGCGCGCCGCCCGGGTTGCGGCCGACGAACGCCTCGCGGAGCTTCCGCGTGACGAGTCGTTGGTTGCGATCCGACCAGAGCGTGAACACCGCCATGGCGATCACCAGCGCTGCGCCGATCGAGATCGCGATCTTCCCGAGCGGGAGCGCGCGATCGTCGAGCGGTGGCGGTGCGCCCGTGTGCTGCGCCGTCTCCGCACGCGCGAGCGCCGATGGGAGGGACGGCATCGGATCCACCGGCGGCCCGCCGTACATCGGCGCCATCACCGGCTCGTCCACCGGCTGCGGTGCCATCGAAGGCGCGGCTGCGGGCTGCGGGCGGGTGCGCGCGATCGTCTCCATCGGGACCGCCGCTCCCGAGAGCTCGCGGCGCGCCGCGGCGTCCGCCTGACGGTCCGCGCCGGCCTCCGAACCGAGGACCATCGCGAGCAGCGACGCGAGGCGGCTCGCGGAGTACGTCGGGTCGCCGCTGTACAGCATCCGCGCGAGCTCGTCGCGGAGGACGGCCGCGCTCGCGTGGCGTTGGTTCGGGTCGGCGAGGAGCGCGCGATCGATCGTCATCGCGAGCGCGGGCGGTACGTGAGGCGCGGCCTGCACCAACGGCTGCGGGCGATCCGGGTCCGGATCGCGCCCCGCGAGCATCGACCACGTGAGGCGCGCGACGGCGTACACGTCCGCGCGCGCGTCGACGACGCCACCCGAGAGCTCCGGCGCGATCGTGCGCGGAGAGACCGGCGGCGCCGGCCGCGTCGACGACTGCGCGTAGAAGAAGTCGGTGAGTCGAACGCGGCCGTCGTGCCCGACGATGACGGCGTTGGCCTGCACGTCGCAGTGGACGATGCGAAGCGCGCCGGCATTCGGAGTGCTCGCCTGGTGGACGGCCTCCAGCGCGGCGAGCAACTCCATCGCGAGGAAGGTCGCGGCGCTCGGATCGATCGCCACGCCCGACTGCCGCGATCGATCGATCAACGTGCTCAGCGGTCGGCCCGCGATCGCAGCGCGCACGACGAACGCGCCATCGCCGTCCTGGTCGATGTCCAGGATGCGCGCGACGCCGTGGTGGTCGACGTGCGCGGCGATCGTCGCGCCCTCCACGAGGAGCTGCTCGGCGTCACCGCCGATCCCGCGCGCCAACTCGACGGGCCGGAGCACACCACCGGCGACTTCGTACGCGCGGTGGACACGCGCGACCTCGTTGCGCCGGATCTCTTCGAAGACGTGATATCGGCCGACGCGCTGCACCGGCCGGGGATCCTACCCGCACCCGGGACTTCGCGCCAAAACGCCCGCGAGCGCCTCAGGCCTGGCGCTGCTTCTCGGTCAACAGCTGGCTCAGCTGGTCCTTGACCTGGGTGATGATCTCCCGCGGGTCCTCGAACGGCGCCAGGAACACCATGAGCTTCCCGTCGGGCGTGAGCTTCCGGCGCCGGGCCTCCATTTGGACGTACTTCACGAGGGCCGCCGGGCTCAGCTCGGTCTGGCCGTCGTCGAAGCGCACCACGAACCGCGGCGGCATCGACTTCGTCTCCGCCCCGTAGTCCAGGCCGATCGCCCCCACGCGCCACAGGCGCTGCTTCACGAGCATGACCTCCGCGAGGTTCTCCACTTCGGCCGGCGGGTTCCCGTACAGCTCGGTGATCTCCTGGAGCAGATCGTAGGTGCGCTCGTCGGTCTCCGCCGCGTTGAAGCGCTGGTAGAACGACAGCCGCTCGCCGGGCGCCGGCACGTACGCGTCCGGGATGAACGCGGGTACGGGGATCTGGATCTCCGGCTCCTTGAGCGACTTGCGCGCCGAGCCCTGCAGCTCGTCGATCGCCTCCTTCAGGAGCGCTTGGTACATGTCGAAACCGATCGCGGAGATCGTTCCGGCCTGCTGCTTGCCGAGGATGTTGCCCGCACCGCGGATCTCGAGGTCCTTCGATGCGACCTGGAACCCCGCGCCGAGCTCCGTGAAGCGCTGGAGCACCGCGATGCGCGCGCGCGCCTTCTTCGTGAGGTTGCCGGCGGGGATGAGGAAGTGCGCGTACCCGCGCGTCTTCGATCGGCCGACACGGCCCTTCAACTGATAGAGCTGCGCGAGCCCGAGGCGATCCGCGCGGTTGATGACGATCGTGTTGGCGTTGGGGATGTCGATGCCGGACTCGATGATCGTCGTGGAGAGGAGGACGTTCGTCTTCTTCTCCATGAAGTCGACCATCACGCGCTCGAGGCGATCCTCGGTCATCTGCCCGTGCCCCACGCCGATGCGCGCCTCGGGCACGAGGCGCTCGAGCATCTTCGCGAACGCGTAGATCGACGACACGCGGTTGTGGACGACGAACGCCTGACCGCCGCGCCTCAGCTCCTCGATGATCGCCTTGCGGATGACCTCCTCCGAGAACTTGTGCACCTCGGTCTTCACCGCGAGTCGGTCCTGCGGCGCCGTCGCGATCATCGACATATCGCGCACGCCCATGAAGCCCATGTGCAGCGTGCGGGGGATCGGCGTGGCGGACAGCGCGAGCACGTGGACCTGCGCGCGGTACTTCTTGAGCCGCTCCTTGTGCGTGACGCCGAAGCGGTGCTCCTCGTCGATCACGAGCAGGCCGAGGTCCTTGAAGCGGACGTCCTTGTTGAGGAGGCGGTGCGTCCCGATGACGATGTCGACCTTGCCTTCCTGGACTCGCTCGAAGGTCGCCGCGAGCTCCTCCTTCGACTGGAAGCGCGACACGATCCCGATCTCCACCGGGTAGTTCTCGAAGCGCTTCGTGAAGTTCGTATAGTGCTGGGCCGCGAGCACGGTCGTCGGGACGAGGACCGCGACCTGCTTCCGCCCGAGCACCGACAACATGGCCGCGCGCATCGCGACCTCGGTCTTGCCGTAGCCGACGTCGCCGCAGATGAGCCGATCCATCGGGTGCGGCTTCTGCATGTCCGCGATCGTGTCTTCGACCGCCTTGGCTTGATCCGGCGTGGGCTCGAACTCGAACTCCGCCTCGAACTGACGGTAGGCTTCGTCCGGCGACTCGAACGCGTGCCCCTCCTGCGAAGCGCGCACCGCGTACAGGCGCAACAGCTCCGCCGCCATCTTGAGGAGCGTGTCCTTGACCTTCTTCTTGGTCTTCGCCCACGAGGTGCTGCCGAGTTTGTCGAGCGCCGGGCTGCGCCCCTCGGACGCGCTGACGTACTTCGAGATCAGGCGCAGGCGATGGACGGGGAGGTAGAGCTTGTCGCCGCCCTTGTACTCGATCTCGAGGTAGTCCGAGTCGACGCCGTTCACCGCGAGCTTCGTCATCGCCTTGTAGTGGCCGATGCCGTAGTCGACGTGGACGACGTAGTCGCCGGGCTGAAGGTCTTTGAGGTCCGAGACGAACTCGCCGGCGGCGGGCGTGCGCCGACGACGCCGCTTCATGCGTCGCCCGAAGATCTCCTCCTCCGCGACGATCGCCAGGTGCGCGCTCGGGAGGACGAAGCCGCCGCTGATGTCGCCGAGCACGAGCCACGCGTGGACCGAGCGATCGCGCAGCCCGCGCCCGGACCGGAGGTCCTTCGCGGTCGCCTTCGCTTCGAGGAAGTCCGCGAGCGAGAACGGCACCTTCGAGAGGCGCACGTTGACGTTCTTCGGTTCGAGGAGCTGACGCATCCGCTCGGCCTGCCCGCGCGTGTGGCAGACGATCAGCGTGGTGAGGCCGTCGCTCTGCCACTTGCGGAGGCGCTCGACGAGCGGCGCGAGGACGTCTTCGCTGTCGTTCTTCGAGCGGCTCGCGCGGAGGATCTCCGAGCGGACCTCCTCGGTCGTCTGGTACTGGATGCGCAGCGGCTCGACGTCGCCGAACACCACCTCCGGGAGATCGACGCGGCGCTGATCCTTCGTCGCGCGGTCGAGCACCGACGCGCCGTCCTCGACGTGTTCCTTCGGCTCCGGCGCGACCTGGTGCCCGGCGAGCGCGCGCTCGTAGCCGAGGCGCGCCTCTTCGAGGAGGTCCTCCGAGGTGGTCTCGATCCCCTCCGGCTGCGAGACGAGATAGACCACGTCGTCCCCGCGCATGAGGTACGTGTCGATCCCCGCGAGGCCTGACGCGTGGAAGAGCGGGAGGTACGCCTCGATCCCGAAGAAGTGGATGTGGTTCTCGATGTCGTCGAGGATCGCGTTGAGCTTGCGCGTGGGGATCAGCGTCTCGTCGGCGAGGCGCTCGATGCGATCGATCGCGTGCTTCACGACCTCGTCGTCGAAGACGATCTCGCGAGCGGGGAGCAGCACGGCGTCCTCGACGTGGTCCTGCGCGCGCTGGGACACCGGATCGAAGAGGCGAATCGAATCGATCGTGTCGCCGAAGAGATCGAGGCGGACCGGCAGCGAGCGGTGCGGGCTGTAGACGTCGATGATCCCGCCGCGCACCGAGAACGTGCCCGGGTCCTCGACCTTGCTCACCGAGTTGTAGCCGGACGCCACGAGCTTCGCGAGGAGCGCCTTGCGGTCGATGTCCTCGCCGACCATCACGTACTCCCCGGCGTCGTCGAAGAACGAGACCGGGACGTGCTTCTTCACGAGCGCGTGCGGCGTGAGCACCACCGCGCGCACCGACTTCGGCTCCTTCGCGAGGCGGTAGAGCGCGTTGATGCGCTCCATGACCGCGACGGTGTCCGGTGAGTACTCTTCGTACGGCGACTTCTCGTCGGCGCCGATGAAGACGATGCCCTGGTCGCGCGCTTGCTCGTCCGTGGACGCGAGCATGAACGCGAGGTCGCGGTAGAGGGCTTCGGCGTCCGCTTGGTCCTTGCCGACCAGCACGGGGCGCCGCCCCCGCGCGACGAGCTCCGCGGCGATCTGCGCGCGCAGAGCGCCGTCGACGTGCGGCATCTGAATGCGCTGCGTCCGCTCTTTTTCGAGCGCCTCGAGGATGCGGCCCGCGGGCGTCACGGGGCCCCGAATACCCCGCGGCGCCGGTTCCGTCAGCAGCGTGTGAGAAAATCTGTGGCCCCGCTCAGGGGCCGCCCTACGCGGCCTTCGAAGGAGCGGCTTCGTCCCAGGTGAGGCGGCCGACTTCGAGGGCGTCGAGCCAGTCCAGGAAGCGCGTCACGTCCTCTCCGCGGAAGATCGCGCCGTGCTGCGGGCAGATCATGCTGCAGTTCAGCGCGCGGACGCGCTTCGACCACGAGCGCAGCGCGGCCGTGCTCGGCATCCAGCGCTGATGGAACCCGCGCATGTAGCGGACGTGTTTGTCGAAGTCCTCGACGAACAGCGAGGTCTCGCTGTTGGGGAGGAGCGCCGCGCCGACGTCGCCCGAGAAGAGGATCCTCGAGGCCGGATCGAACAGCGAGAAGTTCCCGGACGCGTGGCAGTAGTGCGCGGGCACGGCGTTGAGCCGGACACGCGAGCCGATGTTGATCGGCATGCCCTCGTCGGGGATCTCGATGATGCTCGCGGCGCGGCCCATCGCGAAGTGGGCGATGAAGCCGGTCCACATCCACGAGACGTACGTCTTCACGTTGGGACAGAGGTCGAGCCACATCGGGAGCGAGGACACGATGTCCGGATCCTGGTGGCTCGCGAACAGCGCGACGACGTCTTCCGGCGAACAGTAGCGCGTGAGCTCCGACAGCACGCGCGGGAAGATCTCGATCCCGCCCGGGTCGGGGAGCAGCGTCCCCTCCGGCGTGACGATCGCGAACTCATTCGTGTCGATGACCTCGTCGCGCTTGTCCGGATCGCGACCCATCACGATCCAGCTGTGGGTGGGGCTCTCGTAGAGCACTTCGCTTCTCATCGTTCTTCGACTCCTCGTTCCAGTGCGGACAAGAGGCGTTGGCCGTCCGCGGCGATGCGACCCAGTGCGGTCAGGCGCTCCTCGAGCACGTCGACCGTCGCGGCGACGCGATCGCCGAAGCTCACGAAGCGCTCCGCGTCGCCCTGGATGCGCGCGACCTCGATGCGTACGCACTGGGAGATGTAGCGGGCGGTCCGCGTCGTCGCGTGCAGGTCGTCGAGCAACAAGCGCACCTCTTGGATGCTGCCGTGCGCTTCGTGCGTCAGGCGCTGCACCTCTTGGACGTGCGGCTCCACGCGGGCGGCGATCGCCGAGACGCTGCGCCGCTCCGTGACCGTGAGCGGGGCGCGCGAGAGCGCGCGCGTCAGGCGCGACAGGTCACGCCCGCTCCGGAACGCGACGTCGTCTCCGGAGAGCCCGTGGCGGCGCGCGATGTCGAGGAGCGCCTGGACCTCGAGCCCGTAGACGCGGATGACGTGCGTGCAGTGCGAGATCGCGCCGGCGACTTTGCGGCAGCGGTGGTCGATGTCCGCGACGAGCGGTTCGATCGCGGACGGGAGCTCCGACAGGAACTGCGTGAGCACGCCGAGCGAGCCACCTTGGTCGCGGCCGAGCTTCGCGGCGTGGACCACGCCGTTCCGAGCGAGGAGCTCCATCTGAAAGGCCAACTCCTTGAGCGGGCGCGCGCTGTTCTGGACTTCGACGCAGACCCCGAAGACCTGGTTCACGCGTTGGTTGAGTTCGAGCAGGGAAGACGTCACCGAGGGCCTCGCAGCGGGTAATCGGCCAAAACCTCGCGACCCTGAACCCGACTCCGCTCGAATGGTCGATTTGAAGACGCGCACGATTCGCGCGGCTTCCCGACCTCACCCGACCCTCGGAACGACCCACCCGAGTGCGTTACCCTCCGGCGATGGCCGCGACCGTCCTTAGCACACGCCTCCCGGAGTCCTCCGTCGATGTCGACGCCCGCACCCTCGCGCCCGACCTCGGCGCGCAGCTGATGTTCTTCGCGCGGCAGCCCACGCCTCGGCTGTTGCTCGCCCTGTTCACGTGCGCGGCGGTGACGCGGATCCTCTACGCGACCTGGCGCCCGGCCGACGCCTACATCGTGCTCGCGATCGCGGTGTACTGGCCACTGCAGGAGTGGTTCCTCCACCGATTCCTGCTCCACCTGAAGCCGCGCACGATCCTCGGCCACCGCTTCGATCCGCTCTTCGCGCAGGCCCACCGCGCGCACCACCGCCGTCCGTGGGTCGTCGAGACCACGTTCCTCCCCACGCGCGTCCTGCTGGGCCTGATCCCCGTCACGATCGTCGGCTGGGCCCTCGCCACGCCGGACATCGGCCTCGCGGCCACGGGCGTCGCCGCGTCCGCGTTCGCCGCGACCCTCTACGAGTGGACGCACTACCTCACCCACTCCGCGTACGTCCCGAAGTCGGCCTACGTGAAGCGCATCTTCCGCAACCACCGGCTGCACCACTTCAAGAACGAGCACCACTGGTTCGCATTCACGGTGCCGATGATCGATCGCATCCTTCGCACGGATCCGGATCCGAGCGAGGTCGACCGCTCCGAGACCGTGCGAACGCTCGGCGTCGACGACGCGTGACCTCGCGTTGAAGCCCCTCGCCAAGGCGGCGCTGCTCGTCGCCCTCTACGCGTCCGTCTACGCCGCGTTCTGTCTGTGGTTGGCGACCGACGGACACGCGCCGTCGGCCGCGTCCCCGCTGCTCGATCGCGAAACGCACTACCGCATGCAGGCGATGCTGCTGGTGCCGGTCTCGATGATCGCGTGGCTCGCGGTCGGCGCGACCGTGTACGCCGTGGCGCGCGCGCTCGGAGGGACGGGGCCGCGCGACGCGACGATCGCGCTGGTGGGGCGCGCGTGGGCCGGGCCGACACTCGCCCTGTTCGTGGTCCCCGATATCGCGACCTACGCGGCGCGCGGATTCGACGCGATCGCCGTGACGACCCGGTGGACCGCGCCGCTCACGCTGATCGTTTTGGCGGTGTGGCTGTTCAGGGGGCTGCGTCGGGAGCACCGCCTCGGCGGCGCCAGGTCGGCGCTCGCGGTCTTCGCGGGCGTCGTGCTCCTCGGGCTGCTGCACGGGCCCTGGCTTCGTTGATCGCTCGGCGCGTCAGTCCCACACGAACAACCACTTCACGCCCTTGAACACGCCGTAGAAGATCCAACCCACCGGGCCCGGCGACACGTCGTCCTCGAAGGTCACATCGATCGTCGCGAGCGCGACCGTGCGCGAGAGGTTCCGCATCTGGGCTTCGAGCGACTCGAGCTCGAGCGTCACGCGTGACAGCTCCTTCTCCACCGCGAGGATCTCCTTCACGTCCTGCGTCTTCTCGAGCAACGCGAGGAGACGCGTCTTGAGGTGCTTCGCGTTGTCGATGCGGATCCCGAGGTCGCGGTGCTGTCGCGTCACGTCGTCGACGCGGTGCCCGCGGCTGGTGACATCGCCGAGCTCCTCGAGCGCCGCGATCGCCTCGTCGAGCTGCGCGGCCGGGACGCGCATCGAGAAGCCCGACGCGCTCTGGGTCGCGAGGTACCCGTCGAACCCCGCCGCGATCTGATCCGCGCGCCGGATGAAGACGTCGCGCTCGTCCCCGTCGTCGTCGACCTCGAAGACCAGCCACGCGGAGCGCGCGAGCTTGCGGTCGCCGCCGCCCTTGTCCTCCGCGAGGTTGCTCGCCTCGAACGCGCGCTCCCCGTCGAACTCCACCGCGCCGACCGCCGCCTGCGAGGCGGTGACGACCGGGCCGGACCCGGCGTTGGCGCTGCATCCGGCGAGGGCGAGGGTGAGGAGGGCGAGGTTCGACCGCATGAAGACCTGGAACGGGCGTCCGTCGCCGAAGGTCTGAGTTTTTTCGCGACGGTCAGTCCACGTAGATCGGGTTCGCGTAGATCCACACGAACGACTGCTCGGCCAACGCCCCGTAGCTCGCGAGCGCCGCCGTCAGGTGCCGCGGCACGATGCGCACCTCGGCACGGTAGGCGCCCGCGACCGACGGCGTGAAGGACAGCGACGCATCGCCGCGCGCGACCTCCTCCCAGCCCTCTCGAGTGGCGCGCAGGAGGTGGGTCGTGATCTTCGGTGCCGGGGCGTCGGGGTCGAGGTCCTGGACGGTCGGCGCCTTCACCTCGAGGGTGGGGCGCTCGGTGAGCGCGACGGCGTCACCCATCTCGTGGGCGCCCGCAAAGAAGTCGAACCCGACCGGGTAACCGAACGCCTCGAACGCGCCGTAGAGGCGGCCGCCCGCGAGCGCGCGCTTGAGGGCTTCGTCGCCGGGGCCGTCGACGAGGAGGTGGTTCGAGAACCAGATCATCATGCGCCGGTAGCTGTCGACGCGCTCGCCGTCCGAGAGCTCGGCCTTGAACGTGTTGCGGTGGCAGTCCGTGCCCATCGTGGTCACGCGCTTGGCGCCGCGGGCGAGGGCCTCGGACCACTTCGAAAGGTAACGCTCGTCCTCGCTCACGATCGCGAGGAACGTCAGGTCCGGGTGCATCAGATCCGTGTCGCCGCGGTCGAGGCGCAACAACAGCTCGAGCACGTTCCCCGCCGCGCGCAGCGTGTTCGCGTGGAGGTTGTACATCTCGAAGCCGTCGACCGGCAGCGTGGTGAGTTGGTCGACCGTCCAGTCCTCGGTGTGTTGCAGCAACACGACCGCGCCGCGCTCGTGCATCGAGTCGATCGCGGGCGCCTCGGCGCGCCCGTACTGGGATCGATCGTCGAGGTGCCCCTCGAGTCCGACCGCCATCACCGCCGACTCCGTGCCGGCGAGGAGCATGACCTCGTGGCCGCCTTCGCAGTGGATCGTCGAAGCGACCGCGCGCCCGCCCCGCTCGTGGACCTCGTCCTCGAGCTCGGGGCGGTACAGCAGCGTCTCGGGGAACTCGGTCTGGGCGAACGCGTCCGAGTGATCCGTCAGCATCACGAAGTCGTGACCCGCCTCGCACAGCCCGCGGCGGAGATCCGCGAGGCACTGCGCGTCGCGGACGCCGTCCTTCTCCGGCTCGCCGTCGCACGCGTCGTGCGAGTAGATCGAGTGCGCGTGGATGATGCCGCGGACGTCGGTGAGCCCGCGGCGCTCGGTGCGCGCGGAGGGGCGCGTCTGACCGGGCGCCCACGGCGTGGTCGTGCTCTTCGACGAGCACGCCGCGATCAGGAGCAGCCCGGCGACCCGCGCGCGCATCAGCCGAGGAAGCGCTTGCCCAGCGTGTCGAGGTCGAGCGCCGGGTAGGGCGAGAAGCGCTTCATCAGCGCGTCCACGCCGTCCCGCGCCTTGTCGGCCGCGCCCGCGTCCTTCCACAGGTGCTTGGCCTTGCTGCCCGGCTTCGACTCCATGTGGTCGAGGATGGTCGCGTAGATCGACGCGACCTCGTCCATCTCCGCTTCCTTCATCCCGATCGTGGTGAGCGCCGCCGTCCCCGCGCGCAGCCCGGACGTGTACCAGGCGCCATTTTCGTCGAACGGGATCGTGTTGCGGTTGAGCGTGATCTTGCACTCGCGGAACGCCTCCTCCGCCTGCCGGCCGGTGTAGCCGCGATCGGTGAGGTCGATCAGCACGAGGTGGTTCTCGGTGCCGCCGGTCAGGACCTTCACGCCGCGCTTCTCGAGCGACGCGGCGAGCGCGCTCGCGTTCTTCACGATCTGCGCCGCGTAGTCGCGGAAGCCCGGCTGCAGCGCCTCCTTGAAGCACACGCCCTTCGCCGCCATCACGTGCGGCAGCGGGCCGCCCGCCACGAGCGGGCAGCCACGGTTGAGCGTGTCGCGGAACTCCTTCGTGGACAGCACCATGCCGCCGCGCGGACCGCGGAGTGTCTTGTGCGTGGTGGTCGTGACGACCTGCGCGTGCGGGACGGGATCGAAGTCGCCCGTGAAGACCTTGCCGGCCACGAGCCCGGCGAAGTGCGCCATGTCGACCATCAGCACCGCGCCGACGTCGTCCGCGATCTGCCGCATCTTCGCGAAGTCGACCTTGCGCGGGTACGCGGAGTAGCCGGCGATCAGGATCAGCGGCTTCACTTCCTTCGCCTGCTTCGCGATCGCGTCGTAGTCGAGGAGCCCGGTCTCTTCGCTGACGCTGTAGCTGAACGCCTCGAACATCTTCGCCGAGACGTTGTGGCGGAAGCCGTGCGTGAGGTGCCCGCCGGAGTAGAGGCCGGGGCCGAGGAGGCGCTGGTTGCCCAGCTTCTGCCGGACGACCTCCCACTCCTCGTGCGACATCGTCGCGGGGTTCTTGTCGCCGACGGCGGGGGCCTCCACGCGGTTGGTGAGGATCGACCAGAACGCGATCAGGTTGGCGTCGGCGCCCGAGTGCGGCTGAACGTACGCGTGTTCGGCGCCGAAGAGCTCGCACGCCCAGCGCGCGGTCTGCGCCTCGATGGCGTCGACGTTCTCGCAGCCGGCGTAGAAGCGGCGCGGCTTGATGTCGCCCTCGTACTCGACGTAGCCCTCGGCGTACTTGTCGGTGAGGAGGTTCGCCATCGCGAACTGCACGGCGAGCGAGCTGTAGTTCTCGCTCGCGATCATCTTGAGGTTGCGACCTTGGTCGAACAGCTCCTGGACGATCGGCCGCGCGATCTCGGGGGCCACGCGGCTGACCACGGCGATGAGGTTTTCGAAGGCCTGCTGTTCGGGAGTCGACATGCGAGGTTCGCTAACGAGCACCCTCGTGACTGTCAAGCTGCGCGCCGGGTGGGGTAGTCTCCGCGCGCGTTGGCCGACCCGGAGCAATCGTCCCTGATTCGACGGACTTGGAACCGCCGAATGCTCGTGTGCGTCCTCACCGGGTTCTCGTCCGGGCTGCCGCTCTACATCCTCATCCAACTCCTCCCCGGCTGGCTCGAGGACGAAGGCGTCGACATCAAGACGATCGGACTCTTCGCGTGGAGCACGACCCCATATACGTGGAAGTTCCTCTGGTCGCCGCTCCTGGATCGGTTCGTCCCGCCGTTCCTCGGGCGGCGCCGCGGTTGGGCGCTCGTCACGCAGGTCGCGTTGCTCTTCTCGATCGCGGCGCTCGCGCCGCTCGATCCCGCGGTGTCCGTCTGGCCGATCGCGTACGTCGCGCTCGCGATCTCGTTCTTCTCGGCGAGCCAGGACATCGTCCTCGACGCCTACCGCCGCGAGCTCCTCCCGGACGAGGAGCTCGGCCTCGGCAACTCGTACTTCGTCAACGCGTACCGCGTCGCGGGCTTCGTGCCGGGAGGCCTCGCGTTCATCCTCGCGGATCGGATCCCGTGGTCGTCGGTCCACCTCGTGGTCGCGGCGTTCATGTCGGTCGGGATCGTCGCGACGCTCTTGATCCCGGAGCCCGAAGTCGACGGCCCGCCGCCGCGCACGTTGCGCGAGGCGGTCGTCGAACCCCTCCTCGAGTTCTTCCGGCGTCGCGGGACGCGCTCCGCCCTGGAGATCCTCGCGTTCCTCTTCCTCTACAAGCTCGGCGACAACATGGCCGTCGCGCTCTCGACGCCGTTCTACCTACAAATCGGATTCACGAAGACGGTCATCGGCACCACGGCGAAGCTCGTCGGGTTCTGGGCCGCGATCATCGGCGGCTTCTTCGGCGGCGCGCTGATGTTGCGGATCGGGATCAACCGCGCGCTGTGGTTGTTCGGCGTCGTGCAGATCGTGTCGATCCTCGGCTTCGCGCTGTTGTCGGTGTCGGGGCCGGATCAGACGGTGCTCGCGGGGGTCGTCGCGTTCGAGTACCTCGGTGTCGGGCTCGGGACTTCGGCGTTCGTCGCCTTCATGGCCCGCACCACGAACAAGCGCTTCACGGCGACGCAGTTCGCGTTGTTCTCCAGCTTCATCGGGATCCCGCGGACGCTCGCCGCGAGCCTGACCGGCTTCATCGTGGACGCCCTCGGTTGGACGACCTTCTTCCTCGTATGCACTGCGCTCGCCGTTCCCGGGATGCTCATGTTGTTCCGCGTCGCGCCCTGGAACGGGGACCGCGCGAGCGCCCCCGAGGCGCTTTGACCTCGCGACCGAGGCGCGGTAGAGCGGCGCCATGGGTACACCGAATTTTCCTGATGTCAGCGACGTGAAGGGCGCGATCCTCCACACCTCGATGGGCGACATCGAAGTGAAGCTCTTCTCCGACCTCGTCCCGAAGACGGTCGGCAACTTCGTCGGGCTCGCGGAGGGCACGATCCCCTGGTCGGGCGGCTCCGGTCCGCTCTACTCGAACGTCATCTTCCACCGCATCATCAAGGACTTCATGCTCCAGGGCGGTGACCCGGAAGGCTCCGGCCGCGGCGGCCCCGGCTACCGCTTCGCGGACGAGTTCCACCCCACGCTCAAGCACAGCAAGCCCGGCATCCTCTCGATGGCGAACGCGGGCCCCGGCACGAACGGGTCGCAGTTCTTCATCACGACCGTGCCCACCCCGCACCTCGACAACCGGCACTCGGTGTTCGGCGAGGTCGTGAACGGCATGGACGTCGTCACGAAGATCGAGAACGTGCGCACCGGCCCCGGCGACCGCCCGGTCGAGGACGTCGTGCTGAAGAGCGTCGAGATCCTCCGCTGACGGCCCGCGGTTGACCGCGCTCGGCGTGCGCCCTAGGTTCCTGCGTCGCATGCCGAGGCCCATCAAGACCCTCATCGAGCTGCTCACCGAGTTGGGCAACAAAGCCGCGGACGCCTACGTCCCGGAGGATCGCGCGCTCTTCGCCGAGCTGCGCGAGGCCACCAACCTCGGCCTGATCCGCTGCGCCGAGCGCGGCGACGACGGCGTCTGGCGCGTCAACGTCTGGTACAAGAAGGCACTCCTCGCGGGCTTCCGGCTCGGACAGATGTACGAGCAGGAGGGCTACGCGAACTTCAACTTCTTCGACAAACACACGCTGCCCACGCGGAACTTCTACATGACGAACAACGTGCGCCTCGTCCCGGGCGGGAGCGCCGTGCGCGACGGCGCGTTCGTCGGGGACGGCGTGATCGTCATGCCGCCCGCGTACATCAACATCGGCGCGTACGTCGGTGACGACACCCTGATCGACAGCCACGCGCTGGTCGGCTCGTGCGCGCAGGTCGGGCGGCGCTGCCACATCTCGGCGGCGGCGCAGATCGGCGGCGTCCTCGAGCCGGCGGGCATGGTCCCCACGATCATCGAGGACGAGGTGATGGTCGGCGGTAACTGCGGCGTCTACGAGGGGACGATCGTTCGCGAGCGCGCCGTCCTCGGGACGGGCGTCATCCTCAACGGCTCCACCCGGGTCTACGACCTGGTCCACGAGCGCGTCCTCGCGCGCGAGAAGGACAAGCCGCTCGAGATCCCGGCCGGCGCGGTCGTCGTGCCGGGGAGCCGCCCGGTGAAGGGCGACTTCGCGACCTCCAACCACCTCCACGTCGCGACCCCGCTGATCGTGAAGTACCGCGACGACAAGACCGACGCGGCGACCGCCCTCGAAGAAGCGCTCCGATGAAGCGCCTCTTCGTCGTCCTCGCCGCCCTGCTCGCGTTCGCGTGTGACGAGACCGACGAGTGTCGTCGCCTCGATCGCATCAAGACCGAGAACGAAGAGGTCCTGCACCAGGCCGAGCGTCGCGCCGCCCAGGCGGAGACGATCGAGAAGCGGATGCAGTCGATGAAGGCGAAGGCTGACGAGGTCTTCGCCGACCTCGGCCTCGACCAGGCGGAGGACGCCGTCACGAAGACCTTCGAGGCGCGCGCGAAGGAGAACGGCGCGACCGTCGAGCGCGGCATCGACGTCGGCGGCAACCTGGCGGGGGGTGGCGGCACCGAGACGCAGTGGACGTTCGAGTTCTCCGCGAAGTCGACGAGCGCGGCGTGGGCCACCGCGGAGAAGCTGATGGCGATCCCGCCGCTGGCGCGCCTGATCGGGCTGTCGCCGATGAGCGCGCGCGGGCGCTACCGGTTGGAGATCTCGCGCGGCATCGTGGACCGCGCGCCGATGAAGGTGAAGCCGACGCCGCTCCCGAAGCTGCGGGACCCGTCGGAGGTGGCGTCGCAGTTCGGCTTCTGCGGCGCGGACGAAAAGCGCGCGGCGCTCGCCCAGATCACGAAGAAGGTCGAGGAGCTCACGCCCCAGGCCGAGGCGCTCTCCGTGAACCTCCCGCTCGCCGCGAGCTGGGAGGGCCTCTACAAGCGCGCCGAGGTCATCCGCGACATCGAGGAGGAGTCCCGCCGCATCGTGCGCGAAGTCCTCGCGGCGGCGGACAGCGCCAAGGTGAAGGTGAAGGCGGCGGGCGTCGAGAACGACATCGTGATCGTGGAGCTGATCGGCGGGAAGAAGGAGCGCGGGCGCGTGGAGCAAGCGATGCCGTCCAAGCTCGTCGAGCAGCTGCAGAAGGTCGAGGGCTCGGGCACCAAGGTCGAGCGCCTGATGATCGTGAACCGCCACGCGGAGAAGCGCCGCGAGGCGAAAGAGAAGCTCGAGAAGGCGATCGAGAAGCAGCAGCAGCAGAAGGGGCCATGAGCACACCACTGTCCTCGCGCGTCGCGGCGCTCGCGCCGTCGATCATTCGCGTGATGAACGGGCGGCGCCGCCCGACCAGCATCGACCTGTCGTTGGGGCAGCCGGCGTTGCCGCCGGACGATGGCCTCGTGGAGAAGGCCCTCGCCGCGACGGCGGCGGCGGGGTGGGGCTACACGCCGAACCCCGGGATCGTCGAGCTGCGCGAGGCGATCGCGAAGCACTACGCGTTGCCGGGGCGTGACCGCGCGGAGAACGTCATCGTCACCGTCGGCAGCGAAGAGGCGGTGTACCTCGCGTTGTTGTCGAGCGTGGATCCGGGCGACGAGATCTTGTTCCCGGAGCCGGGCTATCCGGCGTACCGCGGGATCGCGGGGCTGATCGGCGCGACGCCGGTGCCGTACCCGATCACGAAGGAGACCGGTCTGGTCGCGCGCGCCGACGCGATCGAGGCCCGCATCACGGACCGCACGAAGATCGTGGTGCTGAATTCGCCGTCGAACCCGTTCGGGATGTTCGAGGACGAAGACGAGCTGCGCCGGATCGCCGACGTTTGCGAAGCGCGGGGCGTGACGATCCTCGCCGACGAGATCTACCGCGACCTCGTGTACGGCGATCGCGCGTTCCGTTCGGTGACCGAGCTGTCGGAGCGCACGATTCTCGTGAGCGGGCTCTCGAAGAGCTGCGCGCTCACCGGGTTCCGGCTCGGGTACCTCGTCGCGGACGCGGACTTCATCGTGAAGGCGACGCTCGCGCACCAGCTCCTCGTCACGTGCGCGCCGCGGATTTCCCAGCATGCCGCGGTGGAGGTCTTCGCAGATCCATCGAGCCTCGTGCGCCACGTCCCGTACTACGCGGCGGCGCGCGAGGCCGTGGTCGAAGCGGCGAAGGCGCTGCCGTCGGACGTGTCCTTGTTCGTCGGCGACGGCGCGTTCTACGCGATCATCGACGTCAGCGCGAAGACGGACGACGCGTACGCGTTGGCGGTCGAGCTCCTCGATCAAGAGGACGTCGTCGCGGTGCCGGGCGTCGCGTTCGGGGCCGGCGGTGAGTGGTTCTGGCGCATCTCCTACGCCGCGGGCGCCGAGACGGCGTCCGAGGGTGTGCGTCGAATTGCGAAGTTCCTCGCGGCGCGCTGAAGACGCGCTACCAGCCGTCCTCGTCCACTGTGGCGACCGCCGCGCGACGGATGTCGGGGCGCCGGTGCGTCACGAGCTCCATCAACAGCATGTCGGCGCCGGGGAGCTTGCTCTTGGCGATGCCTTGGATGAGCGCGATGCGCTCCGACGTCGACGCCGTCTCGAGCATCTGCTCGAAGCGGTTCAGGACGGGCGACGAGCTCGGCGGCGAGAGGAGGTGAATCGCCTCCAGGCGGATATTGGGGCGCGGATCGTCGAGGGCGCCGAGCACCACCGCGTTGCGCTCCTTGGTCGGCGTGGCGGCGATCGCGCGGAGCGCGGCGACCTGCACGTCGGACGCGGGATCCGCGAGGTGCTCTTCGAGCGCGACGCGCGCGGAGGCGGACGGGATGGGGCCGAGCGCCGCCAGCGCTGCGATGCGCACTGCGGGCTGCTCGTCGCGCGCGAGCTCGGCGAGTCGCGGCGTGAGGGCGTTGTCCGCCATCTTCTCCATGACTTGGATCGCCGCGATGCGGCGCTCGTCGACGTCGCTTTCGGCCATCGCGAGGACCTTCGCCTTCACGCCCTCGCGCGGCGCGGCGACGAGGATGTCGAGGATCGCCGCCTTGGTGATGACACTCGCGCTCGGGAGCGCTTCGAACGCGCCATCGACGATCTTGTCGCCCATGACCGCGAGCGTGTCCCGCGCGAAAGCGCTCAGGCGCGGTCGACGCGACGCGAGCAGACCGAACAGCGCCTTGGCTTCGCGTTCGCCACCGCCCGCGACCATCATGTCGCGATACGCGGCTTGGCCCTTTTCGCCGGAGGCGAGGGCTGCCAGCGTGAGGATCTCGTAGGTGCGTCGCGTGGCGTCGGCGCGGAGCTTCTTCTTCATCGCGGCGCGGACCGCGTCGTCGACGCGGCGGTCG
>JAUHYN010001470.1 GCA_030426505.1 bacterium
ATCATGGAGGCGATCGCCGCGCACGAGCGCGTCTCGAAGTCCGAGCGGCGCGACCGGACGATCGAGCTCCTGCGCGACGTCGGCATCGCGGATCCCGCGCGCCGCGTGGACGACTACCCGCACCAACTCAGCGGCGGGATGCGGCAGCGCGTGATGATCGCGATGGCGCTGTCGATGAAGCCGGACCTCCTCGTCGCCGACGAGCCGACCACCGCGCTCGACGTCACGATCCAAGCGCAGATCCTGGAGCTCCTCGCGAAGATCCGAGAAGAGCGAAAGATGGGCGTCCTCCTCATCACGCACGACCTCGCGGTCGTCGCCGAGACCTGCGATCGCGTCGTCGTCATGTACGCCGGCCAGGTGATCGAGACGGCCGACACCGCCGCGCTGTTCTCGGCGCCGCGGCACCCGTACACCCGCGGTCTCCTCGACTCCGTCCCGAGCCACGACCGCCCGCTGAAGCCCATCCCCGGCGCCGTCCCGGATCTCTCCGCGCTCCCCGCCGCGTGTCGCTTCCACCCGCGGTGCGAACGCCGCGAAGCGAAGTGCGAGGCCGAAGCGCCCGCGCTCGAGGGCGGCGTCCGCTGCCACTTCCCGCTCGACACTCCGGCCCCCGAAGCGCCCCGCGAGGAGGCCGAGGCGAGCGACGCGCCGTGAGCCTCCTCGTCGCCGAGGACGTCGCGGTCGAGTTCGACAGCCAAGGCCGCACGCTCAAGGCCGTCGACGGCGTCGACATCGAGCTGTCTCCGGGCGAGGTCGTCGGACTCGTCGGCGAGTCGGGCTCCGGCAAGAGCACCCTCGCGCGCGCGCTCCTCGGCCTCGTCCCGCTCGCGCGCGGCGCCGTCACGTTCGACGGTACGCGAATCAGTGGCCTCGACGACGCGGCGATGCGGCCCCACCGCCGCGCGCTCCAGATGATCTTCCAGGACCCGTACGGCTCGCTGAACCCGCGCCGCACGGCGGGCGCAACGTTGGTGGAGGCGCTCGCGTTCCACCGCGTCGTCCCGCGCGAGCGCCTCGAGGCCCACGCGCGCGAGCTCCTCGAACGCGTGGGGCTGTCTGCGGGCGCCTTCGATCGCTTCCCGCACGAGCTCTCCGGCGGACAGCGACAACGCATCGGGATCGCGCGCGCGATCTCCGTCTCGCCGAAGGTGATCGTCGCCGACGAACCGGTCTCCGCGCTCGACGTCTCGGTCCGCGCGCAGATCCTCGGGCTGCTCGGCGACCTGAAGGCGCGCCTCGGCCTCACGTACCTGTTCATCTCGCACGACCTCTCGGTCGTC
>JAUHYN010000542.1 GCA_030426505.1 bacterium
GCGATGATCGATCGCGCAGCGGCGGAGCTGCCGGCCGCGTCCCGCGAGCGGGTCCGCGTCCGACTCGACGCCGCACAACGAACCTACAAGCCGCGCTCGCTCCGCGACGCGCTCGATCGCCTGAAGGTCGAACGCGCGCGCATGAAGTAGCGCTCCTTCACAGGGCGGCGCTGAGGCCGTAGCTCAGCGCGCCGACGACCGCGCCGAGCGCGATCGAGATCCACGGCAGCTCGGCGTCGCGCTCGAAGGTCAGCGCGCCGAGCGACCACGTCGCGCCCGTCGCTGCGAGGCTGTACCCGAGCGGGACCACGAGCACCCCGCCGGGGTTCACGTCGCGCGCGACGCCGTCCGCGTCGGCGTCGAAGCCGAACGAGACGAAGTCGCTCCGCGACGCGCAGTCCGGTGAGCCGGCGAAGCAGTGGCTCGTCACTCCGGAGTCCGTGCGCGTCAGTCCGTACACCACGATCGCCGCGCCGACCGCCGCGACCGCCGCGCCGCCCCACAACACCGCGCGATTCGCGAGGCCCGCGTCGCTGCTCGCCTTCGGGAGGAGCGTGACCTCGACGCGGACCGGCGTTCGAGCGGCGACGTCGACCTCGCGTTCGGCGACCTCGTAGCCCGCGCGACGGAACGTGAGCCTGCGGCGCCCGGGGCGGACTCCGCGCACCGTCCCCGTGGTTCCGTCGAACTGTCCGATCGCCCGACCGTCGAGCTCCACCGCGACACACCCCACCGAGGAGACGACGTCGATCGTGCCCAAGGGCGACCAGTGCCCGCGCTCCCCGAGCGGCGCCTCGAAGCCGCGTTCGAAGGCGCGCGTGAGGACGACGTTCGCCTCCGGCTCGTCGAGGACCAGCGCGGGGCGCGAGGACGCAATCACGGCCTCTTCGCTGATCCGAATCTCGACCTCGTCCTCGAAGCCCGGCTTGCGCTCCGCGTCGTGGTAGAGGCGCAGCGCGCGATCGAGATCGAGGAGCAGCACGGAGATCCGATCTCCGCGCTCCGCCCCCGCGACGTTCGAGACCATCAAGAGCATCCGCGGGACCACGAGCCCGCGCTCCTCGAGCCGCTGTTGGTACACGTCGTACGGCATTCGCTCGCCGCGCGGGTCGGCGCTGGTCTCGCGCTCGTAGTCCCGCCGCGTGGTGAGCGCGACGCAGGTCAGGCTCCCCGTGCAGTCGTCGATGACCTGCTCGTCGACCGGCTGCGCGAAGAAGTCGGTGTGGCGCTTGAGGAGGCCGTCCACGATTCGGATGATCTCGGAGCGGCTGATGCGCGCCGCCTTCCCCGTCGGCGTGTTCACCACGACCGCGATCGGGACGCGCTCCTCGGCGTTGAGCGTCGGGCCGTTCGAGGCCACGACGGCCATCAGCAGCGGGACCACCAGCACCGTGCGGGGAGCCTACTCGCCTTTACTGATGCGAAAAAGCGTGCCCCAATGCCCTTCCGACGACGATGAGGGCCTGGGCCGCACTCCTTCTGTTCGCGACGTCGTCCTGGCCGGCCGCAGCGCACGCCGAAAAGCGCCCGCCGAGCCAACCGCCGCCCAAACAGCTCGAGGAGATGACGGTGACGCACAACTACACGCTCGGTCGGCCTTTCCACGTCCGGCTCACCCCCGATGGCTCGACGGTCCTGTTCCTGCGGAGCGGCCCGAGCGACTCCACCGCGAGCCTGTACGCCTACGACGTGGCGACGAAGGCGACGTCGCTCCTGCTCTCCGCCGAGCAGCTCCTCGGCGGCGGCGAAGAGGAGCTGAGCGTCGCCGAGAAGGCGATGCGCGAGCGGAAGCGGATCAAGACCTCGGGCTTCACGGCGTTCCGGCTGTCGCACGACGGCAAGAAGATCGTCGTGAAGCTCTCCGGGAAGGTGTGGATTCACGACCGCTCGACCGGCCACTCGGCGCGAGTCGACACGCCCGACGGCGTGGTGATCGACGCGCGGCTGTCGCCGGACGCGAAGCGCCTCGCGTTCGTGCGCGACCACGACCTCTACGTGATGAAGCTCGACGCCATCCCGGAGAAGGCGCCGAAGTCGGGCCCGCGGATCGTGGGCGGGAAGATCACGGCGCTGACCACGGGCGGCACCGCGGAGAAGTCGTACGGCACCGCGGAGTTCGTCGCGCAGGAAGAGATGAGTCGCTACGTCGGGTACTGGTGGGCGCCGGACTCGAAGGCGATCGTCTACCAGTCCACGGACGTCTCGAAGCTCGAGCAGTTCACGATCGCCGACGCGGCGCGGCCCGAGGTCGCGGCGAACGTGTTCCCGTATCCGCGCCCGGGTCGGCGCAACGCGACGGTGCGCCTGTTCCAGGTCGGCGTCGACGGCCGCGGTCGGACGGAGCTCGAGTGGGATCGCGAGAAGTTCCCGTACGTCACGCGCGTCAACTGGTCGAAGAACGCGCCGCTGTCGTTCATCGTCCAGGCGCGGGACCAGCGCTCGCAAGTCTACTTGCGCGTCACCAAGAACGGGCGCACCGCGCCGATGTTCGAGGAGAAGGACGACGCCTGGCTCAACATCACCAACTCCGTGCCGCGCTGGCTCCCCGACGGGAAGAGCTACCTGTGGGCGACCGAGGAGAGTGGGCACTGGCAGCTCGAGCGCCACTGGCCGAAGTTCAACAAGAAGAAGGGCGGCCTCGAGAAGCGCGAGGTCGTGTTGGAAGGCGACGCGCACTTCTTCTCGCTCGCGCACGTCGACGCGAAGCGCGGTGTGGTGTGGTTCCTCGCGTCGCCGCGCGCGGTCGACACGGTGTTGTATCGCGCGCCGCTGGAGAAGAAGGCGAAGCCGGTGCGGGTGTCGCCGTCGAGCGGTGAGTTCGGCGCGACCTTCAGCAGCGACGGCAGCCGCTTCGTGCTCGCGCGCGCGTCGATGGAGGACCTGCTGCGGTCGACCGTCCACGGCGTGGACGCACTCGAAGGCCCCCTCGCGCCGCTGCCTGTGTACGACGAGGGCGCGAAGCTCGCGGACGGCGAGCTCCCGTTCGACGCCAAGCACCCCAAGCGCCTCCCGCGGACCGAGATCGTGGAACCGAGCGACGCGGGCGGGTTCTGGGGCGCCATCACGCGCCCGCAGGACTTCGACGAGAAGAAGAAGTACCCGGTCGTGGTCTACGTGTACGGCGGGCCGGGCTTCACGGTCGTGAAGTCGAACGCGGTCGCGTACCTCGTGCAGCAGTGGATGGCGGACCACGGGTTCGTGGTGGTGAGCGTCGATGGCCGCGGCACACCGCGCCGCGGGCGCGAACACGAGCGCGCGCTGCGCGAGAAGTTCGGGGACGTGCCGCTCGAGGACCAGGTGAAGGGCCTGCAGGCGCTCGCGAAGCGCTACAAGGAGCTCGACCTCGATCGCGTCGGCATCTACGGCTGGTCGTTCGGCGGGTACATGTCGGCGCTCGCGGTGATGCGGCGCCCGGACGTGTTCAAGGTCGGCGTCGCCGGCGCGCCGGTGGTCGACTGGCTCTACTACGACACGCACTACACGGAGCGGTACCTCGGGCTCCCCGACGACGCGAAGGAGGCGTACGCGTCGTCCTCGCTGCTGACGTACGCGAAGGACCTGAAGGTCCCGCTGCTCCTCGTGCATGGCATCGCGGACGACAACGTGTACTTCGCGCACACGCTCCAGCTCGCGGACCACCTCTTCCGCGCGCGCAAGCACTACGAGCTGCTCCCGTTGGTCGGGCTCACGCATCAGATCGCAGACCCGACGATCCGCGAGACGCTCTACGGGCGCATGACGAACTTCCTCGGGCAGGTGTTGTGGAAGTAGCGTCGGCCGAGCGCGCGCTCGACGCGTGGGATCTCGGCGGCGCCGCTTTGGTGCCGATCGAGGTCGGCCTGATCAACGTGACGTTCGAGGTGCGCGCCGCGGACACGCGCTACATCCTGCAGCGCCTGAACCCAATCTTCTCGCCGCGCGTCCACGAGGACATCGAGGCGGTGACCGAACACCTCGAAGCGCGCGGCGTGGAGACGCCCCGGCTGGTGCGCACGCGTGATGACGCGCGCTACATCGAGATCGACGGCGACGTGTGGCGACTAATGACGTTCATCGAGGGCGAGACCCACAGTCGGCTCACTTCGCCAGCCCTCTCGCGCGAAGCGGGCGCGTTGCTCGGCCGCTTCCACCGCGCGTGCGCCGATCTCGAGCACACGTTCGTGTCGGGGCGGCTCGGCGTCCACGACACCCCGAAGCACATGCGCGTGCTGGAGGAGGCGGTCGCGGCGCACGGCGACCACCGCCTGTATGAGGAGATCGCGCCGCTCGCGGAGCAGATCCACGCGCGGTACGCGGCGGTCGGCGCGCTCCCGGCAGTGGATGATCGGGTGGTGCATGGCGACCCGAAGATCTCGAACATCCTGTTCACGCCAGAAGGGGGCGCGCGGTGCCTCGTCGACCTCGACACCCTCGCGCGGATGCCGGTCTACCTCGAGCTCGGCGACGCCCTCCGCTCCTGGTGCAACCCCGCCGGCGAAGACGGCGGCGCGGCGACATTCTCGTTACCGCTCTTCGAAGCCGCGATCGCCGGCTACGCGTCGAGCACGAAGGGGTGGCTGACGCCCGCGGAGTCCGGCGCGATCGTGCGCGCAACGCAGACGATCATCCTCGAGCTCGCGGCGCGCTTCGCGGCGGACGCGCTGAACGAGTCGTACTTCGGCTGGAACAAGACGCGCTTCGCGACACGCGGGGACCACAACCTGGTACGCGCGCGGAGGCAGTTGGAGGAGGCGGCGGCGTTGGCGGATCAGGCGGAGCGCGCCGAGGCGATCGTGGCGGCGGCGTACACCTCTGTCACCTGACGTGGCGCCCTGAATCAACTGGGCAGGTAGGCTCGAATCTTTGCCACGTCATCCGAATCGATACCTCCGCGGACACACGCGGACGCGACGTCGACGACAAGGGTTCGGACCTCACGGATGAGCTCCGCTAGACCCATCCGCTCCTCATGCACGACGCCCATGCCTCGGCGGTCTTCGACGCACCTCAACGCGACCGTGCCTCCGTCTCCTCGCACTACTTCGATCCAGTACGGCCCGTCCATGAAACGCAGCTCCACCTGCTGCAAGCGTCCACGCTGGAACCGCTCCAGCGCCTCGATCCACCACCCTGAGATGACGACCACGAAGTCGCTCCAGCCGACGTCCGGAAAACCAACTCCGTCGAAGTCCAGGTAGACCACACTGGTTATCGCCCGACCCGGACCGTTGCCCTGCTTGATCGTCGATTCATCGAAAATGATGCGCATCGCCTCGTCCCTTGAGAGAATAGCAGCCACGCGCCCAATTATGATCCTCACGCCGCATCGGACACGACGCAAGATCTCGTTCGATCGCGCCCTTCTCGAAACCAGTCGTCTGCGATCCTGACCACGGTCCCGTTTCGGGAGAATATTGAGGCAGTGCAGCCAAATCATCTCGCGTCCCTAAAACGTCCGGCAAGCGAGGCACGTTTCGTTTGCCGCGGAGACGGGCCACCCCCAGTCACGGGATCGTGGACCAGGCCCCGCTTTGAAGGTCATTCACCCGCAGCAGATTGTCCGAGGGAGCCCCTTCACTCCAGACCGTGAACGAGTCGATCTCTCCGAACTCGAAACGAACCTCGGTACCCCCGGGGTCCAGATGTACTCCGGTGATATCACGTTCGAGCATCGGCCATATGAGTTGCGAGAAGTCCGCGCAGGCATCAACCCTGGGACCTTCCCCGAAATGGACGTTGTAGGACGTACTCACGAGCAGGTTGCGATACCGATCTTTGCCTGCCCTGATGAGGTCGAAGGCGTAAGACCCCCTCGAGAACCTACAAGCCACAAGTGTAAGACCAACGAGCGACTGGGCATCCATACTATTGCTCCGATAGATGGATATGACTTTCTTCGAGCTGCTTTGGCTCAGCTCATTTCCCTGAAGGCACTTTCCAAACAGAGAGAACACGGTACCTAAACTCGATGCCTGCATCCTCCAGGGCGGATCTCACGCGCGCGAGGAAAGTCGCCGCGTCGCGATCC
>JAUHYN010000543.1 GCA_030426505.1 bacterium
GCGATCGATCGTCCGCACTTCAGCGGTGCCGCGGATCCAAGACGCCTCGAGGAACGCGGGCGCGTCGGCGTGGTTCGCTTCGCGTTGGAACACGTAGACGTACGCGGTGACCGTGCCGAGGTAGCGCAAGCCGACTTGCTTCGCGTGCGTGATGTCGTCGCGCGTGAGGGCGCGCGTCGCGAAGAGGTAGAAGGCGTCTTCGATCGCGGGGAGCGGTTTGGCCTTCTCGAGGAAGACGTCGCGCGCCGCGAGGCGGACGCCGTCCTTCGGGCGCTCCCAGGCGGGGCGCTTCGGCGCGGTCGAATCGGCGAGGGCGGCGACGGCGAGTCCGGACAGGGCGAGGGTGACCAGGAGCGTACGCGGGGTGGGCACGAGTCCGTAGTAGCACTCTGGACTTCGACCTTTGCAGGGCGCCGGGTTACGCGAGATCTGGACTCTCGGGCAGTTCTACGGCCTCGGGGTGGGGATCGTTGATCACAGGCGCCCGGATCCTGGATACTGAACGCCTGTGCTGTCGAGGCGTCGAGTCGCTGCGGTCCACCTCATGGCGCTCCCGGTGGAGAGCGTCTTCTCGAATCTCGAGTCCGCGGACGGTGGGGCCGATCCTCTGGACCGCCCAGTCGCGGTGCGTGAGGAGGTGCGCGGTCAGCGCGTGCTCGTGAGTGTGTCCGACGAAGCGCGACGACGCGGCATTCGTCCGGGCATGAAGGAGAGCGAAGGCAAGACGCGCGACCTGGACTTGTGGGTCGAGTCGCGTGACATCGCGCTCGAACAAGCGCGACTGGACCACGCGGCCCAGGTGCTCTTCACGTTCGGACCGGAGGTCGAGATCGCGCCGCCGGATCTCTTGTTCGTGGAGATCGGTCGGAGTCGGCGCGCGCTCGCGAAGCGGCTGAAGAAGAAACCGGAAGAGCTCACGGAGCAGGTCGTCGCAGAGACGATCGAGAAGCTCATGGCGAAGGCGGGACACCGCGTGTCGGTCGCGATCGCCGACGATCCCGACACCGCGCGCACGTTCGCGGAGCACTTGTCGCAGCGCCGGTACGCCGTGCCGGCGGTACGAGGGCGACTGCGGCGGCGCGGTGGGCGTCGGCCGCCCGAGAAGAAGACGAAGGCGATCGTCGAGGGGCCGCGGATCGAGATCGTCGCGGACGCGACGGCGTCGCTGTCGAGGCTTCCGCTGCACGCGATCACTTGGACGGACCGGCGCGTGGATCCCGACGGCGTGCTGCAACAACAGATGCGCGCGGCGGTGTCGTCGTTGAGGTTGCTCGGTGTGGAGGACGTGGGGCGGTTCCTCGCGTTGCCGCCGTCGCAGGTGAGCAGTCGCTTCGGAGAGGCGGGCGCGACGATGTCACGACGCGCGCGCGCGGAGGGGCGTCGCCCGCTGCGCGGCTATCACCCGCCGGAGCGGACGATCGAGACGTTCGAGCTCGACGCGATCACCGAGGACCTCGAGCCGATCCTCTTCGTGATGAAGCGGCTGTTCGATCGGTTGGAGGATCGGCTGTCGGCGCGGGCGCGCGCGGTGCGTTCGTTGTTGGTTCACTTCGTGGTGGAGCCGACGATGACCGCGCGGGTCGAGCACGACGCGCACCGGCGCCGGAGCTCCAAGCGCACGGAGACGATCGAGCTCCGCTTCGCGCGGTCGACGCGGCGGTCGTCGACGATGTTGGCGTTGGCGCGGGAGCGGTTGGGGGCGTCGTTGCCGGGCGCGGTCCTCGCGGTGACGGTGGAGGCGGCGTCGGCGGAGACGGATCACGGCGCGCAGCTCGATCTGTTCCGGAATCACCAGCAGCGGTTGGAGGAGGTGAGCGAGTTGGTCGGTCGCCTCCAGGCCGCGCTGGGGGAGGGCGCGATCTTCTCGCCGTCGATCGCGGACACGCACCGGCCCGAGGCGGCGTGGAAGACATTGCCGTTCGACATCGAGGCGGCGTTGGAGGAGGCGCCCGAGGAGCGGCCGCCGGATCGCTCGGGGCCGCAGCTCGTCGCGCCGCTCGCGGAGCAGGGCGGTTCGAAGACGAGCCTCCCGTCGGTCGACGCGCAGTTGTCGGTCACCTCGATCCCGGACGCGATCGACGAGCGCGAGACGACACTCGACACGAAGCCCGCGTGGCCGAAGCCGATCCATCGTAAGCCGGAGGACGAGCCGCTCCCGCCGTTGCCGCCGCGGCCGTTGGAGCTGTTGTCGACGCCCGAGCGGATCAAACTGAGCTCGAAGCGCAGCGCGACGGAGGACGGCGTGATCACGTGGCGCGGGCGCCGGTACCCGGTGGTCCACCTCGGCGCGACGGAGCGACTCGAAGCGGAGTGGTGGACGCAGCAGCCGATCGCTCGGGACTACTGGGTCGCGGAGATCGCGGACGGGCGGCGGCTGTGGTTGTACGCGGAGCCGACGGGCGACGTCTTCGTGCATGGGATCTTTGATTAGTTTTCAGCGAACAGCCTCCAGATCGCAGCAAGATCTCTCGAGCGCACCGGGCGCTGAAGCGTCGCACCGAGGAGCGAATGGGCCTGAGCCGTTTTCGGGGCTCGGGGGCTCTTCTGTGTACCCGCCCCGATGTCTTCGCGAACGTGCCCCACTCTCTGTGTCCTCCTGATCGCGGCGTGCGGCGTCGAAGGGGGTGACGCGCCCGCTCCCGTGGCGGACGCCGGCGTGCGCGTCGAAGAGGACGCGGGGAGCTCGGACGCCGGCTTCGAAGACGCCGGTCCGCGGTACGGATGCGCGATGTCGGCGCCGCGCGCCGGGCAGGGCTACGGCGGGGGGCCGATCGAGGGGCGCGTCGTGGTGTTCGCGGTCGACGAGCGCGGCGCGCCGTTGCCGGGCGCGACGGTGATCGCGGGGGGCGCGACCGCGACGACGGACGCCGAGGGGTGTGCGCAGCTCGATGTCGCGGCGGGGCCGGTCGACGTCCACGTGTTGATGAACGGTCGCCGCTACGTCACGTGGCAGGCGGTGCCGGCGCGCGAGCTCACCGTCGAGCTCCGGCCGGTGGTCTGGGATCGTCCGACCGCCGCGCTCGACGGGCGCGTGACCGGCCTCGACGCGGTGGTGTCGTCGACGACCGCCCAGGTCGGGCGCGGCGCGGCGATCGACACGATCGATCTCACGCCCTACGCAGGCGCGCCGTCGCCCGCTCTGCGCGACGATCCCGAGCTCCCCGAGAACTGGATCGTGCAGGGCGCCGGGCTCGATCTGCCGACCTACCGACGCGTGGTCTATCCGGAGCAGGTCGTCGGGCTGTTCGCGCTCGCGGGGCCCTTCGTGCCGGAGCGCGACGGCGGGCGCATCGATCCGACGCACATCGGTGTCGTCACGGACGTCGCGCTCGACGCGCGCGAGCAGCGGACGTTGGACGTCGAGATCACGCACGCGTTGAGCGAGCGCCTCGAGGTGCGGCTGCCGGACACCGGCGGGCTCCGCTACTTCAGCGCGGCGGGGCTGCTCTTCCTCCCCGGCGAAGCGGGCGTCATTCAACTCGCGCGCCGTGGGCGCGGCCCGACGATCGAGGTCGCCGTCCCGCCGCTCACCGGCGCGTTCGCCGACGCGACCTACGGCGCGTTCGTCCGCATGCAGGACGCGCCCGCGTCGCCGAGCGTGGAGATCGATCTCGTCGAACCCGGATCCGCGCAGACCACGCTCACGCTCCGCGGCGTCGGCGTCGCGCCACCCGAACCCGAGATCGAAGGTCGCAGCTTCCGCGCGGAGCTCGCCGCGAGCGACATGGTCCAGCTGTACGCCGTGGGGGCCGCGGGCTGGTCGACGTGGGTCGTCCACACCGCCGGCTTCGCGGGCGGCGACTACGCGGTCACGCTTCCCGAAGTGCCGGAGGGCCTCGACGATCCCGTTTTCGACTTCCGGCGCGTGGTCCTCAGCGTGTCGGACTACGCAGACTTCGATCCGAGCGACGAGCTCCCGCTCCGCGACTACTTCAACGGTCTGAGGCTGAGGCGCCAGGCGCGGCGCTCCGTCGAGATCGCGTTCTGAACGATCTAGAGGTCACGCCACCGGCGACGGGCGCCCGAGCGCCGCGCCGACGATCCGCTGCACCAGCTCGAACTCGCCGAACACCCGGTCGAGGTAGCTCAGCGACTTCGGGGCTTCGACCGTTACGCCCCAGCGCGCGCCGAAGCGGACGAACTCGTCCTTCATCGTTCCGGTGTTCTCGCTGACGAGGACGCCGGGGCGCTGCGCGATGTACGGGCGGACGTCGCCGCTCAGCACCGGCCACTCCACGTCGAACGCGCGCATCACCGGTGCGAGGAGCTCTTGGGCGCCGCGGTGCATGAGCCAGAACCCGTTCCGCCGCGACGAGCCGCTGTGGAGGTCGATGCCGAGGTCGAAGGTGTTGGCCTTCAGGTAGCGCGAGACGATGCGCCCTTCTTCCGTCGGCTTCTCGGGATCTTCGCCGAGGCTGCGGTTCACGTCGTCGCCTTCGGGCGTGCGTCGCGTACCGTCTTCGAGGCCGCGCGGATTCACCATCGGGATGACGACGAACTCGACGCGCTCGCGGATCTTCGGTTCGGTCGCGAGCCACTCCGCGAACATCATCGCGGCGCCGGCGCCCGAGGGTTCGTCGCCATGCACGCCGCCGGTGATCACCACGCGCATCTCGGGCGGCTGGCCGTTCGTCGTCCCGAATCGCGCGGCGAGGATCTCGCGCGAGCGCGTGGCGTCGGAGACGACGCCGATCGTGCTGACCTCGGCGGGGAGCGCGCGCGTGCGTTCGTAGATCGCGGCGACGTCATTCGCGCCGACGACCGAGCTCATCAACTTCGCCGCGCGCTCGAGCTCGGAGGTCTGCAGGACACGGTCGCCGTCGTCGAAGCGTCGCGCCGTGCGGAGCAGCAGCGACTCTTCGGGGCGTCGAGCGGCGCGCATCACTTCGGCGAGCGCGGCCGGTCCGACGTGGTAGCCCTTCTGGAGGTACGCCGTGGCCTCGCGGCCGGCGGCGAGGAGCTCGCTCAACTCGAGGCGGCGATCACCGTCGTCGAGCGTGCGCGCGATCTTCAGCAGCGGCGCGGGCGACGCCACTGCGAAGCGGCGCATGGCCTCTTCGACGTCGGCCGGCGCGAACGTGAAGTCGCCGAAGCGGCCCACGTCGCCGTCCACGACCGGCGCACCGGGCGCGGGGTCCCGGTCGAACCAGGCGAGACCGTGCGCGGGGCGGACCACACCTCGTTATCGCCTCAGGCCGCGGCGTGTTTCGCGAATCGGCGCTGGACCCGCACGCGGATGCCGTTCTTGGGCCTGAGCGTGATGGAGGGCTCGACCTCGGCCTCGAAGCCGGGCTCGAGCTGGAGCCGGACGCGCCGCAGGACGAGCGCGACGATGATCTTCGCCTCCATCATCGCGAACGCGTTCCCGATGCAGACGCGCGGGCCGCCGCCGAACGGGATGTACGCGAAGCGCGGGCGGCTCTGTTTCGCCTCCGGGAGGAAGCGGTCCGGATCGAAGCCCTCCGGGTTGTCCCAGTAGCGCCAGTCGCGGTGCATCGAGTACGGCACGATCATGACGCTCGTCTTCGGCGCGACGCGCTCGTGGCCGATGCGGTCCTCGCCGATCGCCTGGCGCTCGAAGCCCCAGACCGGCGGGTAGAGGCGCATCGCCTCTTCGATGACGCGGCCGGTGTAGTCGAGGCCGTCCTTGAGGATCTCGAGCGTGGGCGCGCGATCGCCGAGGACGGCGTCGACCTCGTCGACGACGCGGCGCGCGACATCCGGGTGCTTCGACAGCAGGTAGAACGTCCAGCTCAGCGCGTTCGCCGTGGTCTCGTGTCCGGCGAGCGCGAGGGTGATGAGCTCGTCGCGCATCAAGCGCTCGGGCATCCCTTCCTCGGAGGCGGCGAGGAGCGTGTCGAGGAGATCGCCATGGCGTTCGCCGGACGCGCGGCGCTCGCGGATGAGGCCGTAGATCAGATCGTCGAAGCGGCGACGGCAGCGGAGGAAGCGCAGGTTGCCCGGGGTGGGCATCCAGAGCGGCGGGCGGATGAGGGTCTCGCTG
>JAUHYN010000544.1 GCA_030426505.1 bacterium
ACGACACCGAGGTCCGCGGGATGGTCGGCCTCGAGAACGACGGCACCCGGCGCGGGCACGACGAGATCGGCGGCACCGGCGGCACGATGGTCTGGCTGTCGAACCGCGACCTCGTCGAAGGCTCGGAGCGCGTCACGATCGTGGTGCGCGATCGCTCGACCGGCTTCGTGCTCGACCGCGTGGAGAAGAAGCGCGGCGTCGACTACGAGATCCGCCCGCACGAGGGCCGCCTCGTGTTCCGCGAGCCGATCCCCAACGCCGTCGGCATGGCGCCGACCGGCGTGAACCGCAGCGTCGCGATGACCGGGCACCCGATCTACGTGGTCGTCGACTACACGTACCTCGCGACGGGCGCGGGCGACCTGACGTTCGGTGTCGAAGCGCGCGAGACGATCGCGGACCAGTTCGAGATCTACGGCGCGACGGCGGGCGAGAACCTCGACGGCGATCGCCACCGCCTCTACGGCTTCGGCCTCGCGTACCGCCCGGCGCCGGGCTCCTACGTGGAGTTCGAGTACGCGGGCTCCTCGGGCGAGACCTCCGCGGGCCGGCTGTCGACCGACGGCGGCTTCTCGTACCTCGACCTCGATCTCTCCTCGCGCCTCGACGAGGCGAACTACGCGGAGCGCACGGGCCCGTTCTTCGGTGCGCTCGATTCCAACGCGTTCCGCCTCGCGGGGCAGCTCTCGATCGGCGACCTGTACGCCGACGAGCCCCTCGAGACGCGCCCGACCGGCTACGTGCGCGCCTACGGGCGGAAGGCCGGCCTGCGCTTCTCGTCGCTCGGATCCGCGCGTCAGTCGGGGCGCCTCGAGGCCGGCATCGCGGCGAGCTACGACATCACGCCCGAGCTCACGGCGCGCGCGGCCTTCGACGGCGCGATGTTCGTGCGCCCCGAGCAGCTCGCGTCCACGCTCCAGCCCGACGGCGTCTTCCGCGGACTCGCGACGGCGGGCGTCGCGTACTCCAGCGGCAAACACGGCGTCGGCGTGGAGCTCGCGCACCTTCAGTCGAGCGCGCTCCCGGGCATCGGCTCGGACTCCACGACCGGGCTCTCCGGCCGCTACGACCACGCGTACTCCGACGACCTCACGCTCACGATCGGCCAGAGCGCGCTCTTCGACACGGACGCCGCGACGAACGCGGACATCGGCGTCCTCGCGACGACGGTCGGCGCGGCGTACCGCCTGACGGAGTCGCTCGAGCTGTCGATGTACGAGACGCTCCGGTGGAACGGCGACAACGCCACGCAGGTCGGCGTGCGCGTGCGCAACGAGGGTGGCCTGTCGAGCTACGTCGCGGAGCGCTTCACCACGACCGGCGGCGTCCCCGCGCTCACCACGGTGATCGGCGCGGAGGACGTCGTTGCGGAGGGGAGCCGCACGTACGGCGAGCTGCAGATGGGCGGGGCCTTCGATCCGACCTCGAGCCGCGCGGTGATCGGCATGGACAACCGCTGGCGCGTCTCGGAGGGCGTCGACCTGTTGCTCGCGTACGAACGCGCGCACCTCCTCGCGAGCAACATCCTCCCCAACGCGAACGACCAGGCGTCGGCGTTCACGGCCCCGTTCGGTGGGCTGTCGGCGACGCTCGGCGGCTTCGGCGCGCCCGCGCAGATCCTCCCCGGCGCGGTGTCGCGCGACGCGCTCGCCACGGGCATCGTGCTCACGCGCGTGCCGAACCTGAAGCTGTCCGCGCGCGCCGAGCTCCGGGTCGACAACGGCGACCAGGCGCGGGGCGGGCGCGACTACCGCGTGCTCGGCGGGCACGTGGGCATGCTCTGGGCCATCACGCGGGACGTCTCCGCGCTCGGGCGCCTCACCGGGCAGCACGTCACGGACACCAACGCGAACGTCACGTACGCGAAGGCGCTCGAGGGCTCGGTCGGGGCGATGTTCCGGCCGCGCGCGGAGGACTGGTTCACGATGATCGTGCGCTACACACGCCTCGATCAGCAGCGGCCGCGGAGCCTCGAAGACGACCGCCGCGTGAGCGAGACGCGGGACGCGCTGTCGATCGAGCCGATCATCGACACGCCGTGGAACGTGCAGT
Source organism: bacterium (assembly GCA_030426505.1). Classification (GTDB taxonomy): domain Bacteria; phylum Myxococcota; class Kuafuiibacteriia; order Kuafuiibacteriales; family Kuafuiibacteriaceae; genus JAUHYN01. The sequence continues at coordinate 2,053 of JAUHYN010000544.1, forward strand.
TGGTGGAGCGGGTGGCGCTGGTGTCGAGCGAGACGGACAGTGACCTCGGGAGCGCGAGCGGGCTGAACGTCCTGTGGATCAACCGCGTGAACGCGCGGCCCATCCCGCAGGTGGAGGGTGGCGTGGAGTACCGGATGCTGGTGGACCTCGACACGAACACCAGCGAGCGCGGCTTCCTGCTCGAAGTCGGCTACCTCCCGAGCGAGCTGGTCCGCATCGGGCTCGGCTACAACTTCACGCGCTTCTCGGACGACGTGCTGACGCTCCTGTCGCAGGACGCGTCGGGGCCGTTCCTCCGCGTCACGGCGCGGTACTGAGGTCGCCCCCCAACGTAAAACGCCCGCGACGATCCCCTGGGATCGTCACGGGCGAGGAGTCTTTCGGTTCGAGGGCGCCGCGACTTTCGCGGGGTCGCGACGCGTTCGAAGCGTATGACGGAGTGTGCGGCCCCCGCATTCACAGGGGCTCAGGAGGCCAGCGCGATCGCGCGCTCCTGGTAGTACTGGGCGAAGAGCTGGCGGGCCTCGCGGCGGGCGCGCTCGCGCTCTCGGTTGCGCTTCGGGCGCGGCGTGGCCTGCGCCTCGATTCGACGGACTGCCAGGTGCGAGTTCACAGCCTTGAGCCAGTTGTCGAGCGTCGGGGTGTTGTCGGTCGCCGTCATCGTCGTCATGCCATGGGTTAAAGCAGGGCGCGTGCCAGCCTGCGCGCCGGGCCCCTGATTGGGTCCAAGTGCCCGAAAACACATGGATCCGACTGGGGCGTCTCCTGATGCGAACCGCGGGTGACACGTATCCCCTTCACCACGCCTGTTGCAAACAGACGACGGTGGGGCCACGCCGCAGTGCGGCATGAAACCGGATTGTTTTCGGGGGGTTGAATGCAGTTGACGCGACCGCTTGGCCCCCATAGCGTCCGCACGCCGATGGACATCTTCGAAGCAGTCGCAAGCAAGAATCACGAGCAGGTCACCTTCTGCTACGACGAGGTCTCGGGCCTGAAGGCCATCATCGCCATCCACGACACCACGCTGGGCCCGGCGCTCGGCGGGACCCGGATGTGGCCGTACAAGAGCACGGAGGACGCCCTCACGGACGTCCTGCGCCTCGCCCGCGGCATGACGTTCAAGAGCGCCGCCGCCGGACTGAACCTCGGCGGGGGCAAGGCGGTCATCATCGGCGACCCCAAGAAGCCCCGCTCGGAGACGCTGTTCCGGGCCTTCGGGCGCTTCGTCGAGGGCCTGGGCGGCCGCTACATCACCGCCGAGGACTCGGGGACGGACGTGCGCTGCATGGAGTGGGTGCGGATGGAGACCAACTGGGTCACCGGCATCTCTCGGGCGCTCGGGGGGTCGGGCGATCCCTCCCCCGTGACCGCGCAGGGCACGTTCGCGGGGATGCAGGCCTGCGCGAAGGAGCGCTGGGGCGACGACGCGCTCGACGGCAAGCACGTCACCATCCAGGGCGTCGGCGCGGTCGGTTACCACCTCGCGAAGCTGCTGCACCGCGCGGGCGCGAAGCTCACGGTCTGTGACCTGTACGACGAGAACCTGCGGCGCGCGGTGGCCGAGTTCAACGCGGAGGTCGTCGACACCGACGCGATCTTCGACGTGGAGGCCGACATCTTCGCGCCGTGCGCGCTGGGTGCGGTCGTCAACGACGACACGCTCCCGCGGTTGAAGGTGGAGATCGTCGCCGGCTCGGCGAACAACCAGCTGCACGACGAGCGCCGCCACGGGCGCGGGCTGCTCGAGAAGGGCATCCTGTACGCGCCCGACTACGTCATCAATGCGGGCGGGCTGATCAACGTCGCCAACGAGCTCGAGGGCTACAACCAAGAGCGCGCGCTCAAGCAGGCGAACGGGATCTACGACATCATGACGCGCGTCTTCGAGATCGCGAAGCGCGAGGACATCCCGACCCACAAGGCGGCCGACAACCTCGCGCTGAGGCGCATCGCGGAGATCGGCAAGGTGAAGAGCTTCTTCACCCCGCCGAGCGATCGCACGCGCGTCCTGCGCGGCGTCTCCTGATCGCGACTCACAGACACTCGGGCGTGTACTCGACCCGGACGGGGACGTTCGGGGGCAGCGCGAAGAACTCGAACTGAATCGAGTTCGTCGCGAAGTCGTAGCTCCAGTTGTTCGGCGCCGCCGGCACGGGCATGCCGTCCACGAACACCTCGATCGTCGAGACCACCGGCTGCTCCGACAGCCGGTACGTGTTCCGGTACGCGGCGGCGAGCGCGAGGTCCTCCACGAAGTCCTCGAACCCACTCGGTGCGCAGAACGAGTGGAAGATGCCGCCGAGCCGCGCGGCGACCTCGATGTAACGCGGCGCCGCGGCGGCCGCGCCGGTGCCTCCGGTGCAGCCTCCGGGCGCTTCGCCGGCCACGGCGTGGACGCGCATGCGGGACGCGGCGCGGAAGCCTTTGATGCTGCGGAAGGCGTTGACGTAGTAGTCGAGCGACGCCGTCGTGCCGTCCTCGCCGTTGGTGAAGAACACGATGTCGAGGCTCGCGTCGGTGCGGAGGAACGGCGCGTTGGGGCCGGTGATGTTCGGCGCGGTCAGGGCGCGCCACGCCATCTCGAGGCCGTAGCTCGGGAGGGTGCCGCTGCTCCCCAGGGCGAGGTTGGTGGCGAAGACGGCGTCGGGGCTCGGGGCGGTGTTGCGCGTGATGATGCGGTTGTCGCTCGGGCCTCCGAAGAGGTCCTGCGCCGACGACGCCGGGTGGACGAGCCGGCCGCCCTCGTTGATCGACGTGGTCGTCACGCCGACGTGGTAGTCGACGGCGTAGGTGTCGAGCACCGCCTGGAACGCCGAGAAGGCGCTCGCGAGTTGGGAGCGCGCGTTGCTCATCCCGACGGCGCGCTCGACCACGAAGAGGAAGTCCGCCTTCGGCGCGGGGGCGACGGTCGAGAAGGTCTCGACCGTCTTGGGCTCGGCTTCGGCGCGGCCGATGAGCGTCACGTAGTAGACGTGCGGAGCGCCGTTGACCGAGGCGTCGACGCGCAAGAGCGCGCGGCGCGTGACCTCGACCGTCTCGCTGAAGCCGATCGTGACCTGCCGGCCGGCGCCCGAGGGGAGCATGAGCGGCTGGCCGGGGAGTGGCGCGGGGACGTCGATCAGCGTGAAGCCTCCGTTCGAATCGACGAGGGTGAGGCCGTCGACTCGGATCGTCGGCGCGGACGGGTTCGAGATCGTGACCGGGAGCGTGCGCGCGGAACAGCCGAGGTTCGTGACGCCGAAGTCGAGGGCGCGGGGGGCGACGACGAGGCTGTGGTCGAGCGCGCGCGCGTGGAGGCCGACGGTGGCGAAGGGTGAGGTCGCGCTCGAGATCGAGAACTCGAGCGCGCCAGCGTACGTTCCGGCCGAGGTCGCGAGGAAGCGGACGGGGACGCCGTAGGATTCGCCCGCCGGGATCGTTACGGAGGCGATCGGGGTCGTCGCGAACTCGGGGTCGGAGACGGGATCGAGCCGGGTCGCCGTGAGCAGGCAGGCGTCCGCGCCGACGTTCTCGACGCGCACCTCGCGATGCAGCTCGACGCCGACCGGGACGTCGCCGAACTCGAGGGGCGCGCCGACCGTGTACTGGCAGTCCGGGAGCGCGATGCCCTCGGCTTGGAGCGGGATCTCGAGCGAGGGGCGGCAAACGTCGGAGCTCGAGATCTGAATCGAGCTCGTGACGAGCCCGGGGGACTGCGGCCTGGCCTCGACGGAAACCGCGACGGCCTCACCCGGCTGGATCGCGCCGATCGAGAGCCCGGTCGCGGTGAAGGCGCCGGTCTGTTGGGCGTCGGTGACGACCTGGGTGATGTCCACCGCTTCGAAACCGACGTTGGTAAGGACGACGGCGCGGCGCGCGGGCGCGAGGGTGGAGACGAGCCCGAAGCCGACGGACTCCGGCGACGCGAGGAGGGACGGCGTACAGGCGCCGCCGGAGATCGGGACGCGCA
>JAUHYN010000545.1 GCA_030426505.1 bacterium
CCGAGCGGTACCCGATCGTGATGCACGGCGTGTCGATGTCGATCGGCTCACCGGACCCGCTCGACTTCGACTACCTCACCGAACTCAAGGCGCTCCGCGATCGCGTCGGCGCGCGCTGGCTCTCCGACCACCTGTGCTGGACGGGCTTCGCCGGCAAGAACACCCACGACCTCCTCCCCCTCCCCTACACCGAAGAAGCGCTCGCCCACCTCGTCCGTCGCGTGCGCGAGGTGCAGGACTTCCTCGAGGCGCCGCTGCTCCTCGAGAACCCGTCGAGCTACGTGGAGTTCTCGGGTTCCACGATGACCGAGTACGACTTCCTCGCGCGCCTCGCGGAAGACGCCGACTGCGGCCTCCTCCTCGACGTGAACAACATCTACGTCGCGTCGTTCAACCACGGCTACGACCCGACCCTCTACCTCGACGCCCTCGACCTCTCGCGCGTCGCCCAGTTCCACGTCGCCGGCCACACACACAACGGCACGCACATCGTCGACACGCACATCGGACCCGTGATCGAGCCCGTCTGGTCGCTGTTCGCCGAGGCCTACCGGCGCTGCGGCGGCGCCGCGACACTGCTCGAGTGGGACGCGGAGATCCCGTCGTTCGAGGAGACGCACGCCGAAGCGCTGCGCGCGTACGACTACGCGACCTTCCCGGAGCGCGGCACGAACCTCCGCCAGACCACGTAGGTCACGGCGAGCGACGCCAACAAGAGCACCGTGTAGAGGCTGTCCAGCGGCGACTCGACGACGATCATCGCGCCCATCGCGCACTGGATCGTGATCAACACGCCCGCGATCACGCGCCCGCCGGGCGCGCGGAAGACGTGCGGAGGCGGCCCCTCGGGCGGGTCGCGGTGGCGGAACACGAACAGGCTCGCGTACGCGAGGCCGAACAGCACCGCCGCCGCGAGGAAGTAGATGCTGAGGATCTGCGAGAAGCCGCGCGCGAGCGTGAACACCATCGCGATCGACGCGGCCGCACACAGTGCGACGACCGGCGACTGCCCCTTCGACATGTGCGCGAGCTGCCGCGGTGCGAGCCCGTCGCGCGCGAGCGCGAACGTCACGCGCACCGTGGCGAGGATCGTCGAACTCAGCGCTCCGAAGAACACGACGAGTGACAGCAGCGTCATCACCTTGTGGCCCACCGGCCCGAACAGCCGCGCCATGACGTCGCTCGGCGCGAACTTCGAGGCGGCGATCTCGCCCGGCGTCAGAACGGAGAGGTACGCGATGTTGATCGTCACGTAGAGGATCGTGAGCGCGAGCGCCGAGCCGATCAGCGCGCGCGGGAGGGCGCGGTGGACGTCGTCCACCTCCTCCGCCATCTTCACCGCGTCCGTCGTGCCCTCGTAGGCCCAGAGCACCGGCGGGAACGCGAGGACGAGCGTCGCGAACAGCGTGCGCTCCGGCGGGATCTCGAGCGGCGCCGTCCAGTGCGTGTCCGAGTCACCGAGCATGAACGCGGCGATCGACACGCCCACGATCGCGAGGATCTTCGTCGCCGTGAGGACGTTCTGCACCCACGCCCCGGCCTTCAACCCGACTGCGTTGATTCCGGTCACCGCGACCAGCGCGCCGGCGCCGAAGAAGCGCGCGTAGCCCTCGTCCACGCCGAAGAGCTCCGCGCTCGCCTCACCGCAGGCCGCCGCGATCGTCGCCGCGCCACCGCCGATGATGAACACCGTGTAGCCCCACCCGAAGAAGAACGCGACGAGCTCGCCGTACGCTTCGCGCAGGTAGACGTACTCGCCGCCCGCCTGCGGGAAGCGCGTCGACAGCTCGGCGCTCACCAGGCCGGAGAACAGGATGAAGACGCCACCGAGCGCCCACATGCCGATGATCAGCCACGGCGCGGAGACCTTGTCGGAGACGATGCTCGGCGTGCGGAAGATGCCGGAGCCAATCGCCACGCCGAGCCCGATCAGGAAGGCGGTGACGGTCCCCAGCTCGCGGCGCAGCGCCATGGGGCGGATAGATAGCGGGATCGGCGCCGGCGCGCGACTGCCGATGCTCTACGACTCGCGGCGGGGGCCGGGGGTCCAGTCGGCGATGCGGTCCGTGCGCGTCTCCAGGAAGCGCGCGAGGCGGTGGAAGTCGCTCCCCGGTTCGATGAAGCGCACCTCGGTCCGCAGCGACGTCTGGTTGATGATCTCCGTGAACGGGATGAACTGCAGATCGAGCTGCCCGCTGACGCTCACCATGTGGGCGTGGAGGTCCTCTTCGACGAGCGCCCTGAACGCGCCGATGCCGAGCTGGCTCCCGAGCATGACGTCGAACGCGTGCGGCGGAGCGCAGCGCGACTCGTAGCCGAGCTGCACGCCGGTGACCTTCTTCTTGCGACCGGTGCGGGCCTCGTGGCGATCCTGGACGAGGCGCGCCATCAACTTGCCGAGGTCGATGCGGCCGAGGCCGATGTGTCCGTGTTCGTCGCGCGGGAGGGTGTCGACGATGTTCTTCGGGAGCAGCTCCGCGAGCCCCTCGGCGAGGACGATCGTGCCGTAGTGTTTCTGCGAGCGCTCCTCGCGCATGCGGATGAGATCCACGATGCGGTCCGCGAGCTTCATGACGTCGAGGCACGTGCGCTTCCCGCCGGGCGCTTTCGGATCGTCCTCTTCCGTGGACAGCGACGCGTCGACGTCCTCGAGGCCGATGATCAGGTTCGCCTCGCCCGCGATGCCGACGCCGTAGGTGAGCCAGCCGGCCTTGCGGCCCATCGTCTCGACGATGAAGTACGAGCTCGTCGCGATGCAGTCCGCGCGGAGGTTCTGCAGCTCCTTCGCCATGACGTCGACCGCGGTGAAGAAGCCGAAGGTGAAGTCGATCCCGCGGTAGTCGTTGTCGATCGTCTTCGGGATGTGGACCACGTTCACGCGGCGCGCGTCCTCGGGGAGGCGCGCCTGGTACTCGCAGAGGAAGTTCGCGGTCTTCAGCGTGTCGTCGCCGCCGATCGAGATCAGCGCGTCGATCTCGAGATCGACGAGCGCGTTGTAGACGTTCGACAGGCGCGACGTCTTCTTCGCGTTGTCGAGATCGTCGCGCGAGTCGATGCCCTTGCCGGGGTTGGCGCGCGCCGTCCCGATCAGCACGCCGCGGGAGTTGCGGATGCCGCGCAGGTCCTTCTCGTCGAACATGCGGTAGTGCTTGTCGGGGAGCAGGCGGCGCGAGACCGGGTGGTAATCCTGCAGGTTCGAGTATCCGTGGAAGAAGCCGACGACCTCGCGGCCGTCCTCGAGGAACGAGATCGCGGCCGCCGAGATGACGGCGTTGGCAGCGGGCGCCGGGCCCCCCGCGAACACGATTCCGACGCGACGATGGCGGTGACCCTTCTTCTCGGTCTTCATGCGCGCGGCGGTGCCACGAACGCAGGGCGCGCGACAAGCGCTACAGCTCGGCGAGCGCTTCCTCGAAGGCTTCGAAGTCGTGGAAGAACCGCGCCGAAGGGACGCGGGACGCGAGGGCATGCCCGGCCGGAGCGCCGATCCACAGCGGCGTCCAGTTCGCGACGAGCTCGAGCTGCTTGGGGAGCTGCTGCCGCTCCTCCTCGCCGAGGTCGCGCGCGACGCTCATGACGAGCGCGTTGGCGCGGCTCATCCGGACCGCCCACGAGACGTCCTCGAGCGGCAGATCGACGCCGAGGTGAATCGGCTCCACACCGCGGTCGAGCGCGAGCAAACCCGCGATGAGCAGACCGAACTCGTGCCGGTGGTGCGGCGGCGTCGTGAGGAGGATCCGCGGCGCACCCGGCGGGAGATATTGCGCATCCAGCATCACTTGGAGCACCGACGTGAGCTGCCGCGTGACGACGTGCTCCTGCGCGATGCCGACGTCGCCGTCGGCCCACCGGCGACCGACCTCCTGAACGACGGGCAGGACCACGTCGTACACGAACGTGCGCCGGTCGAGCAGCGTCGCCGCGCGCGTCAACAGCTCGTGCGCACGCCGGACCTCGAACCGCGCGACCGCGCCGAGGTACGCGTTGCGCCACCGGCCGAACGACTGGTCAGGCGGATCGCTCCCCTCGTCGACCGGCGGCGAGCGGTCCTCGACGATCTGCGTCAGTTCGTCCGTGGGGAGGTGGGCAATCGCGCCGATCGTGTGGCCGCGCTCGACGGCCTCGTGAAGGAGCGTGAGGCGGCGGACGTCCTCCGGAGAGAAGCGGCGCGTGTTGCCCGCGCTCCGGTCCGGCGTGACCGCCCCGTAGCGACGCTCCCAGGCGCGGATGGTGTCTGCGTTGAGCCCCGTGAGCCGCGTGACCAGGCGCATCGGATACAGGCCGTCCGATTCGGCGCCGACGGCCTTCACGAGGCCCGCCTTCGAGTGTGGTTCGTCGGCCATAGGATTCGATCCGCGACTGCGCGTGGCGCCTCGAGCAGCGGGAGGTGGCCCGCGCCCTCGATCGTCGCCACGTCGGTCGACGGCCAGTATAGCTCGACGAACCGTCGGACCGATCGAAGAACGACACCGAACGTGTTCTCGCCGACGGCGATGTCCACGCGACCATCGAGGCGCCGCATCGCGTCGGCATCCGGGAGCGGGCTGCGGATCAGCGCCGTGAGGTAGCTGAGAGCGTGATCGTGACGGACCAGCGCGAAGCCGTTGGTCATGTCGCCCTTCCGATCCTGTTTCACCGCGGCGTTGGTGAGGCGGCGGCCGAACCGGTTGCCGAAGCTGGACCGGTAGAAGAGCCAACCGACGACCGGCCACGTGAAGAGCGAGAAGTACCAGGGCGGCTCGAGGAAGGGATCGAGCAGTACGAGGCGCTCGACGCGATCCGGTGCCGCGAGCGCCGCGAACAGCCCGACCACCGCCCCGCTACACGCGCCGACGATCGTCACCCGCTCCGCGGGCAGCGCGGCGACATACTCCGCGATCGGCGCCGCGATGGCCTCGGTCGTCCACGCCACCGGCGGTGCGCTCGCCCCGCACCCCGGCTGATCGATCAAGTGCAGCGTGACGTCGGCGGGGACGCGGCGGAGCAACGGCGCGAACGCACGATGGTCGGCGCCCCAACCGTGGAGCGCGACGAAGTGGTGCGCGCCCGACCCGCGTGTGGTCGCGAAGAGCGTCATACGCGTCCCGTCGTGTCCGCTCCCGGCAGGCCGCGCAGCCCGACGTGCAGGCCGCGGGCGTGCGGCGCGCGCGGCGGGAGGAAGGGGAAGCGAAAGAGCGCGCGCAGCGTGACGACGGTCTTCTCGAGCGCGGACACTACGGTCCGCCCGCGCCACCAACGCGTGCCGCGGCGGACGAGCTTCACGCCGATGCGCCGGTACACCCGCGCCGCGACGAGGATCGCGAGCCTCGGGCCCGCGGGGATCGCGCGCATCCCGCGCTCCGCGCTCGCGTAGTAGAGATCGGCGACGGCGAGGAGCGCCTCGATGACGCTCTGCACGCCGTGGCGATCCGCGTGACCCGCGAGGAGCGACTCCGAGCGCACGCCGGCGCGGCGGAGCAGCGAGCGCGGGAGGTAGACGCGGCCTCGCTCGGCGTCTTCGGCGACGTCGCGGCAAATGTTCGTGAGTTGCATCGCGATCCCGAGGTCGATCGCGTGCGCGTACGCGCTGCGGTCCTTCACGCCGATCAAGCTACACATCATCAGCCCGACGGTGCCGGCGACGCCGTAGCAATACCGGGTGAGGCCCGCGAGGTGCGAGACGCGGACCACGCCGAGGTCGTCCTGCACGGCGGCGACGAGGCAGCGCGCGGCGTCGAGATCCATGTCGCGGCGACGCGCGACGGCGAGGAGACCGGCCACCACCGGGCGCGGCTCCGCGTTCCCGTCGAGCTCATCGAGGACACGGTCGAGCTCCACGGAGGCCCACGCGTCGTCTACGCTCTCGTCGGCGACGTCGTCCACGCACCGGCAGAAGCTGTAGAGCGCGGCGACGTCGCGACGCACGTCGCGCGGGAGCACGCGCGACGCCCAGTAGAAGGACTTCGAACCCGCCGCGAGGACGGCTTCGTCTTCGCGAGGGTCGCGCGCGA
>JAUHYN010000546.1 GCA_030426505.1 bacterium
TTCGGCGGCGTCAATGCGGCGCAGGCCGAACCGATGAGATTGGCGTGTTCGAGCGCGCGGATGGAGGCCGAGCGCGGGAGGAGATCGTCGAGGCGGCCGTACACCGCGTCGTGGAAGCCGGGCGTGCGCCAGAACAGGCTCCCTTCGGCGACGACGGCCACCGACGCTTCGTCGCCCCGGGCGTCCGCGACGGCCGCGAGCCCGGTCGCGATCAGCAGCGCGGCGCGCTCGAGGATGGCGGCGGCGGTCGCGTCGCCGTCTTCGCGGCGCTTCACGAGCTCGGCGGAGCCGAGGGTGGGATCGAACGTGTCGTCGCCGGTCATCGCCATGTAGATGAACGGCATGTAGTAGCCCGAGATCGCCTTCTCGAAGCGCTGGGCGCCGGGGTTGTTGCTCGCGCGGTCGACCGCGTCGTCGGCGTCGGTGAGGTGCGGGCAGTCGAAGTTGCCGCTCTCGAGGTTCACGGCGACGTAGCCGTCGTGGCTCCGGAGCTTTCCGTGTCGGCGCCCGTCGAAGAACGCCGCCATGTTCGAGCCGGTGCCGGCGATCAATCCGACGACCTCCTCGGGTGCGCCGTCGTGGACGAGCGCGCCGCCGAGCATGCTCGCGACGGTGTCGTTGAGGACGTGGACGCAGGGCGGAGCGAGACCTTCGTCGCGCAGCGCGTCGGCGAGGCCGCTCCCCACGAGCGTCCCCTCCACGCCGGCCACGTCGATGCCCTTGGTCCAGCGGATGAGGCGCGCATCGAGCGACGGCAACACCTCGGACGGATACGAGAAGCAGTAGCCGACCGGGAGCTCGGGGTCGGGGTCGAGGGACTTCGCGAGCGCGGCTTGTTCGGCGAAGAAGTGTTCGCGGGTCGTCGTCCCGTCGCGGAGATCGAGGCGCTGGTTGAAGGGCCCGCGCTCGACGACGGGGCGCCCGTTCGTGATCGAGACGACCGCGGCGCGCATGTTCGTGCCGCCGATGTCGACGACGAGCGCGCGCCCGTCACGGACGCGGGGCGGCGTGAGCTGGGCGTCGAGCGCCTTGATCTCGCGGCCTTCCGCTTCGAGGCCCGCGCGGATCCGGTCCGCCATCACGTAGCGGATCTCGTCGAGCTGACCGGGTTCGAGCAACGGCACGACCGAGTCATGCCAAACCTGTCGTCCCATGGCAAAATGCGTCGCAGTGAAGTCGCTCTTCCTCGCGCTCCTCTTGGTCCCTCTCGTCGCGTGTTCGGGCAGCGACGACGACGACGAGGACACCACCGAACGCGACGCCGGCGTCGACCGGGACGCGGGCCGCGATGGCGGCGTGGTCGCCTTCGAGTGCGGCCCGACCGGGACCTGCATCCACCCGCTGCACTTCTGCCGCGTCGTCCCCACCGAGCCCTGTGAACCGCGCGACGGCGGCACGTGCATGGTCGGCGAGATGGTCTGCGTCGACGAGGGCGTCGAGGGGTGTACCTCGCCCGTCACCTACGTCTGCGACGATCTCCCGAGCGGCTGCACGAGCTGCCCCTGCGTGATCCTCGACGCGCCGTGCGGCGCGCAGGTCACCAACGTGGAGTGCAACCGCGCGCCGACCGGCCCCATCACGGCGCGGTGTCCGTTCCCGTGACCGGCCGCGCGTTCTCGTTCCTGGTCGCGCTCGCCCTCGCGCTCGTCGCCTGCCACGAAGAAGCCGAATCCGACGCCGCGCGCCGGCGCCTCGTCGTCCTGCAGCGGGTCCCCGAGCTCGTCCGCGTCGCCGAAGACATCGACGCGCGCCTCCCGGGCCCCGACGTCGCATTCTCCGCGACGGTCGCCGTCGCGCTCGACACGTTCGAGCTCGCGCGAATCGAGCGCACGACGAAACCGGATCACTTCGGCGTGGTGAAGACCGACCCGGTCACCGCCGTCTTCCCGGGCGGGCCGGACGCCGTGGCGCGGTTCTTCGCGCACCTGTCGAAGGTGCGCCGCCCGTGGGTCTTCGACGCGCTCGAGCGGAGCGACGACGCGGTGCGCGTCGAGGTCACCGGCTTCGCGTTCTCGTCCGGCGTGCTGGAGCGGAGCGTCTCGGGCACGCCGTCGCAGCGCCGCCGCATCGACGAGGCCCTCGCGCGCCTCGCCGACGCCGGCTACGACGCCGATCGCGTCGAGGCGCTGGAGCGCGTCGCGATGAAGCAAGGCATCCTCGCCGACCTCGAACGCCGCGCCGAACACTTCCACGGCGATCTCGATCTGTTGGTGGGCGCGTCCGTCGCGTCGTCGATCCTCCCGAAGAAGGTGACGCTGTCGCTGAAGAGCGGGAAGAAGCGCGGCACGCTCGAGTTCGAGTCGAGCGAGCGGCGGGTGCGTTTCGTGGGCGAGGCCGCGCGGCGCGGAGCCGTCCACTCGGACGACGAGTTGATTCTACCGAGTGGAACGGTGGTGCAGATCAGCGGCGGATGAAGAAGACCTGCGTGTCGTCGCCGAGCCAGGCGATCGGACACGCGCGCTGCACGTACGGCTTGCACCCGAGGCGCGCGCGGCTGTCCGACGGCGCGCTGTCGAGGACGACGCCCGGCCAGAGGCCACGCGTGCCGTCCGGGTTGGTCAGGCCGGTCGCGGGCATCTCCATGTACGAGAGCTCGGCGGTGCCGTTCACCCGCGTGGCGGCGACCGAGATCCAGACCTGACCGTTGCGGACCACGAGCCCGACGTCGTCGAGGCGTCGGTCACCGACGATCGGGCGGAAGGGCGCGTACCCGAGCCGCTGGCCGTACTCCGCGAAGCGGAGGAGGCGCACGTCCGTGCCGGTCTCGCCGATCTCTTCGTACGCGATGACGAACACCTCGGGGCCGCCGAGGATCACCGGCATCGAGATGACCTCGAAGTTCTCGCCGACGCGTGGCTTGGTCACGGCGTCGACGAGCGCGAACGTGTCGGGCTGGCCGGCCGTGTTGAAGCGCAGCTCGAGCTCCGAGACCGTGCCGGTCACCGTGCGGTAGGCCATCAGGATGTCGCCGGTGCTGCTGCGCGCCATCTTCACGTTCTCGTAGCTCGAGGCGGTGGAGGTGATCGCGTAGAACTCGTTGAAGGGCTGGGTCACGGCGTCGGCGACGGTGGCCGTGCGCAGCACGCCGAGCCGCGTGAACGCGAGCATCGCCGGCGCGGCGCCGCCCTGACCGCCGTCGAGGAAGATCGCCGCGACGCCGTCCGCGTCGCCCGCGGCGACGCCCGCGACCTGCCGCTGGGCGTCGGGGGCGATCGTGGAGGCGCTGACGAAGGTGGTGCTCATCGACAGCGGGTCGTTCGACGACACGAACATGAACGTGTCGTAGCCCTGCGAGTACGTGCCGGCGACCGCGGTGGAGCGCGACGGCTGGTTGAACGGGACGAACGCCATGCCCTCGTTGACGTCGTCGTAGAGGCGCTCGATCGCGGACTCGTACGGCGCGAAGTCGTTCCCTTCGCGGTACAGCGCGGCGATCGATCGGTCGTTCGTGGTGCCTGCGCCGATCATCTCGAACGGGAACTCGTGGTCGTCGATCAGGTCGTCCACGCGCTGGAGCACGGTGAGGTACGCGCTCGCGTTCTCGCCGTCGGGGCGGACGAGCGACACGATGCCGCTGCGCGCGTTCGGCGGGAGCGCCACCGACACCGTGGTGTTCGACCACTGCGAGACGAACAGGTCGAACGTCAGCGTGGAGGTCTCGGTCGCGACGAGCGTGACCGTCCCCGTCGCGGTGCCGAAGTTCGTGCCGTCGATCTGTACCTCGAGCCCGGCGATCGCGATGTGCGGGACGAGGGCGTCGATCGTGGGCGTGAGCGTGGCGTTGACGGTGTGCAGCGCCGTCGCGATGCCGCCGGCGTTCGCCGAAGCGTCGACCGCGCGCACGCCGATGTAGAAGGTGTCCGTGCCGCGGAAGCCGAGGTCGCCGTACGTGCGCACGAACGAGACCGTGCTCCCCGGCATCTGCGCGGGCGGGCCGGCGATGGCCGGGAGGGCGTCGAAGTCGTCGACGACCTCGCTCATCGTGGCCGCCGCGCGGACCTCGTAGGCGGCGGGCGTGCCGGTCGTGTCGTCCTCACCGGGCGCGACGAATTGGATCGTCGCCGAGTTGGCGCCGGCGGTCACCCTGAGGTTCGCGGGTGTGCCGGGGGCGAGCGTGTCGCGCGGCGTCCCCGACGCGGTGGCCGGACGGGAGAAGTTGAGCGGCAGCCCGGCGCGGTCGGTGTCGTAGGTGTAGACGACGACGCCGTACTGCACGCCGTTGACGAGGTTGTTCACCTCGACGAGCTCCGGGCCGTTGATCGACCAGGTGTTCGTGACGATCAGGCCCGGCGCGATCGCGTCGCCGAGCTCGACCGTCTCGCCGCGCTCGATCGTCGGCGGGTTGCTCGCGGCGGTCGAAGTGCCGATCGCGAGGAAGAAGCCCGCGGCGTCGGGCTCGGTCGGGGCGCCGAACGTCACGCGGAGCGCTTCGCCCGCGGGCGCGGCCATCGCGGCGAGGGTGCGGGGCGGCGAGGGCGCCTCGAAGTCCGCCTCCGGGATGCGGTTGCCGGTCGGCGCCAACTCGATGACGCCGACGTCCGCGGTCTTGCCGACCTCGACCGTGATGCCTCCGCGCGACCCCTCGAACACCAACGCGCGATCGAGGTCCGGGTTGCCGCTCGGCCCGAGGAACGCGCGGGCGCGGATCGTTCGGTTGCTCCCGGCGCGGACCTTCGTCAGCTCCCAGGTGCCGCCCTCGGAGCGGAGCATCTGCTGCGCGTCGCTCGGGTTCAGCCAGAGGTTGGTCTCGGCGAGGGTGGAGCCGTCGGCGAAGGCGACGATCTGGAGGCGGTCGATGAACTCCGGGACGGCCGCGGTGCGGAGCGACTGGCGTTTCAGGCCCGCGGAGGTCTGCTCGGGCGCGTCTTCGACGAAGACGAGGTGCGCGGTGAGGCCGCCGGTCCCCGGGTCGCTGCAGGCGAGCCCCGTGAGCGCGAGGGTCGTGAGCGATCCGAGCGTGACGAAGTGGCGCATCATCATCAGTACGTCCCCCGAACGGTTCCGTTCACCGGCGGGAGCGACGGGCCGCCTTTTTCTCCGCCGATCAACAGCACGGCGGTGGCGGAGCCCGCGACGACGGCGGCGCCGATCGAGGTCCAGAACCACCACTTCGACGTGACCGGCTCGGACGGCTCGACCTTCGTCGACGCCACCGCGCTCGGCGGCGGCGGGGCCACGGCCGGGAAGTCGAGCGCGACCTCGGTCGTGTCGTCGGGGGCGATCTGGATGTCACGCGCGACGGATTGGCCGTCGATGCGCGTGGCGACGAGGCGGTGCGTGCCGGTCGCGCCGGTCCAGGTGAGCGATCCTGCGCCCGAGAAGGGGACCTCTTCGCCGTCGATCGTGACGCGGCTGACGCCGCGCAACTGGGAAGCCGCGATCAGCACGCTGCCGGTCGGGGCGCTCAGGGTCGGGGGCGGCGGATCGTCGAGCTTCTCGCCCATGGCGCCGCCGGTGGTGTCGGTCGGAGGCGGTGCGTCGGGCGAGCCCCCGGGGGGCGGCGATGTCGGCGGCGCCGCGGCGACGGCGGTGACCTTCTTCTTGTTCTTCGCGAGGAGGCGACGCAAGCGCTGCGCGACGTCGCGCGCGCGGCGCTTGAGGCCGCGCTTCGCCAGGTTCTTGCGCGAGCTGACTTCGCCCACCTTCTCGCGCCCGCGGACGTCGATGACGGTGAGCGAGATCCCGGTGGCTTCGATCTTCCCGGCGACCAGGACGTCCGCGCCGAGTGTGCTCCCGACGTCGGCGAGGCAGCCGACCTTCATCGCGCAGTCGCGGGCCTGTTCACGCGCCGGTCCCACCAGGAAGTCGTGCTGACGCTTCTGGACCTTCGTCGACACGCCGAGGCGGCCCTTGCCGCGTTCCACCTGTCCGGTGATCACCTTCCACGCGGCGAGGCCGTCGGAGGCCTTGGCGCCCTCGGTCGAGGGGGGCAGGACGACGAGCTCCGGGGTCGGCTGGGCTACGGCGAGCTGCCCGACG
>JAUHYN010000547.1 GCA_030426505.1 bacterium
CCGGCCGGCAACGCCGTCTCGCCGTTCCCGCTCCGCATCGAGAACGGGCAGCCCGCGGTCGTCGACTACCAACCGAACCCGGCGATGACCGGCGACACGCTCGACATCACGGGCATCAACCTCGCCAACGTCGACCAGGTGACGTTCGGCGGCGGCGCGACTGCGACGCCTTCGGCCGCGTCGAACGGCCAGGTCACGGTCACCGTCCCCGCCGGGATCGATCCCGGCCCGGTCACGCTCGGCTTCTCGGACGCCACCCCCGACTTCACGCCGACCGCGCGCCTGATGGTGCTCGAAGTGACCACCGCCATGCTCCCCGCGACGGGCGCGTACCTCCCCGGCGTCGCGTACGAGGCGAGCGGCAACTTCATCGCGCTGACGCCAACTCAGATCGTCACGATCGATCCCGCGCTGACGACCGCGACCCCGACCAGCCTCCCGATCGGCGACGCCGACGGGATCTTCGGACCGCCCGGCGGGACGCGGGGCGTCGTCTACGCGCAGCGCACGGGTGGCGCGTGGTTCGCGGACATCGTCGCGCTCCCGAGCCTCGCCGTCCTCGGGACCTGTCCGGTCTCGAGCGGCTTCGCGACGGAGATCCACACCTTCAGCCTCAACAGCCGCTACATCTACTCGACGCACCCCGACGCTTCGATGCTCGGCGGCGCGGAGCAAGGCGTCTTGCGGATCGATCTTCAGACCGCGACCTGCGACGTCCTCGCCGCGACGTCCGGCCGTGACTTCAAGGGCGCTGCCCTCGACGGCGCCAACCTCGTCCTCGACGCCCGTCAGCGCGCGGCCCCGGGCGGTATCGCCAAGGTGAACGTCGATCCCAACGACGGCATCCCCGACGGCACCTACGTCTCGCCGTTCGGGACGCTCAACTCCGCGTCGCCCTGCCTCGCCGTACCGGGCCAGCTCGTCAGCTACCTCGGGCGCCCCGCGGACGTCTTCGCGCTCTGCAGCGGCGCGAACCCCACACCCGTCACCGCGATCCCGCTCGTCAGCGGCCCGACGCGCACCATCGGCAACACGTCCTTCAACACCTTCGCGGTCCCGTCACTCAACACGCGCTGGCTCATCCGCCGCGTGACGAGCGGCAGCGCGATGCTGATCGATCTCGAAGACGAGCGACGCGTCCGCGCCGACCTCCCGGACATCGACGATCGCAGCGCCGCCGTCACGCCGGTCGGCACCACGTTCGTGTACCGCGCTCCGAACTCCACGCAGTTCGCGCGCGTCGTCATCCGCGAGTGAAGCGAGGTCAGCCGTTGCGCGACATCGCCGGGACGGAGGGTAGCCCGGAGCCCGTCGTGTCGATCCCGAGCGCGCCCGCGATGCCCGCGTAGATCTCCGCCTCCGCCATCTCACGCCCCGGCTCCGGCGCGCCGGTGATCGGATCGAACCCGTACGTGAGCCCGGTGTCCGGATCGACGCCCCCCAGCACCTTGTTGCCGTTCACGAGAGGCGACACGAGGAGGAAGCCGTTGTTGAGGTGGTGGGACGTCCCGAAGTCCTCCGAGCCCGACGGCCGCACCTTGTCGCGCCCGAAGTCGGTCGCCACGTAGATCATCGTGCGGTCCCACATGCTCACGCCGTCCGCGAGCTCTTCCGCCTTCAGCAGCTCGATCAACCCGTCCGCTGCGGCCAGGACGCGGCTCCACATCATCGCCTGCGTCCCCCGGTGCGCCTGGTGCGAGAAGTCGAACCCGATCGGCGGGTTGATGAGGTCGCCCTCCTGAAGGCCTCCGCCGCCGAGCGAGGATCCTTCGGCGAGCACCGCGTTGAAGCTCGTCCCGAGCGTCACGCTCGCGCTCACGCGATTCTTCAGCAGCAAGAACGCGAGCGCGGCCTGGGCCTCGAGCGGATCCTCCGCGAACTTCGGGAAGCGATCGCGAACGAGGCGGCCGCTCGGTGACTCCATCAACCCGTGCTGCGACAGCGGGTACTGTTCGGAGTCCTCGAACAGCATCAGCTTCGTGATGAGATCGCTCGTCTCCAGCGCCTGCGTCGCCGCGCGTTGCTGACGCCAGCGAGCGAGCTCGGGGCTCTTCTCGAACACCCGCGAGAACTTGGAACGCGCGTCGAGCTGCTCGTCGCGCACGCGCCGCGCCATCTCCACGAAGCGTCGGTCGGGCGCCTTCACGCCGCGCGTGCCGTGCAGCGACAGCGGCCACAGCGCGGGCTGCGCGACGGGCTCGCCGGTGCAGTAGGAAGGCAGCGACTTGTCCGTGCCTGGCTCGATGTACGCCGTGCCCGTCGCCATCACGACGTTCGGCAACAGGAACGCATCGCCGTACTGCATCGCGACGAGCTCTTGGAGCGTGCGCCCCGCCCACGCCTCGTTGCCGGTGATCGCGCGCTTCTGCGCCACGGCGTGGTTCACGCTGGTGCCCGTGCACGTCACGACCATCATGTCGTCTTTGTGCTTCCGCACGAAGTTCGACTGATTCGCCGTGAACGGCGCCGGCAGCGCGCCGAGGTCGCTCCCCTGGGTGTCGATCGCCCGGAACGGCGAGTCCGCGATCGATTGCACGCGCGAGTCCTCGTACGTGTTGATCGTCGCCGCGTTCGCAGACTCCGACGCTCGGATCGCGAGGAAGCTGTCGATGAGCGACGCCCCACCGCTCGCGGTCAGGACGATCAGGAACCGAGCGTCGCCCGCGCCGGCCTGTGCGTGGGCGCGCCGCGCGCCGAGGCCACCCAGGGCCGTACCGGCCGCGAGGTAGCCCATGCCCCGGAGGAGGTTTCGTCGGTCGAACTTGGCGTTGAACATCTTCGTTCGTTCCCTTCAGTAGAACAGAGCTTCCATGGTGGAAGCGACGGCGTAGCAGCTGACGGCGGCCCAAGACTCGGCGACGTCGGCGCTCGGTGTCGCCGCCATCTCGGTGTAGAGGTCCCGCAGCGCGGCGACCTCATCGGACGTCGCGTCGCGCTGGACGAGCCGCTGATAGAGCCGCTGGATCGTGGCCTCCACCGGCGCCGCACTCACGTCCTCGAGCGCGCCGTCCTTCACCACCAACGCCCCGAAGAGCTTCGCGTTCGCGAGATCGGCGAAGTCGCGCTCGGCCCGCGTCGTACACGCCGCGAGCGCGACGCGGTCCGCAGCGATCGGTGTCGTCACCGTGGTCTCTTCGAGCGGCTCGAGGATCCCGGTGCGGTACGGCTCGATCCCTCCGAGGGCGATGTTGTGGACGTCGTCCACGCAGTCGTAGAGGCCGAGCTCGTGACACACCTCGGCCCGCGGGAGCTCGAGGCCACTCGCGAGCGCCGCCGCGTACAGCTGGCCGCTCTTCAGCTTGAGCCGCGCGTTGTTCGACGGCACGACCACGTCGCCGGCGGGCGGCGGGTTCGTCGTGGGCGGCGGCATCGTGACCGGCGGCGTCTCGTCCGGCGGAGGCTCGGCCTTCAGGACGTTGTCGGCCATGCAGCCCGTCACGAAGAGCAGAGCGAATGCTACATTCAATGGATTACGGGACACCGTAGGCCTCCGTGGTCACGAGTTCGTGGAGCATCCGCTCGACGCTGTACTCGTGTTCGTTCCTGAAGCGCCGCCACAAGCGATCGAACTCTCCTTGTTCGGTCGGTCGCGGTGCCTCGCCGATGATGAGCTTCCAGTAGTCGAGGACGGTGGCCTGCGCGAACTGGTCGCTGTTGGAGGCCACGTTCGCCCACTGCACGAGGTCGTCGACGCGCTCGCCGAAGATCACGCCCGCCTCCGGCGTGTCGCGCAGCGGGTCGTTGCGCCCGCTCGACATGTTGTTCATGCGGTTGGGCACGTACGAGAACGGGGTGCCGCCGTTGAAGCCGCTGTAGCGAGTGAAGGGGTACGTCAGCGGGTCGAGCGTCGCGTGGCAGCGACGACACGCTTCGGCCTGCACGCCCTTCTGATCGTAGTCCGCCGGCTCGCCGGGGACGTCGTCGAGGCCCTCCATCCGCGCGATGTCGAGACCGAGATACGCGCGGTACGCCTGCGCCGCGGTCGTGCGCGGGATGGGCGTGAACATCGTGTTGAAGACGAGGTTCCAGCGTGTGGTCAGCATCCCGGCGCGGCGCTGCACTTCCACGAGCTGCGCGACCTGCGCGCCGCGCGCCTGGATGTCCTGGAACGGCCCGCGCTCGTAGGTCGAGTACGTGGTCGGCGGTCCGTCCTGCACCTCCACGAAGTACTGCGCGGTGAGGAGCTCGCGCGCGTCGTGGTCGTCGATCTGCGTGTAGACGAAGAGGTAGTAGTCGTCGTCGTAGTCGCCGAGCGGGATGTCGCCCGGATCGTCGCCGGACTTGATCGACTGCGCGGGCCGGATCTTCTTGTGCGCGAGCCGGTAGAGGATGCCGTCGCGGCCCTTCCAGTACTCACTGTCGAGGCAGCGCGCGAGGGCGTCGCGGATCTCGCCCTCCTTGTCCTCGAGGACTTCGAACGCCTTCAGGCGATCGTACGCGACAGTGGTCCCGCAGAAGTCGAGGTGGAGCTTCTTGTAGACGTAGCGCGGATCGTAGTTGCACACGTCGAAGCCGCCGTTCGCGTCGCTGGACTGCGGGCACCCGTCCGCCGCGGGGATGCTCGCGCCGTCGGCGGGGTACGTGCCGGCGAGGAGCTCGTCGAGGTTCACGAACCCGTCGCCGTCCGCGTCCTTCTGCTCGACCGCGGCGAGCGCAGCGGGGAGCCCCGTCATGAAGTCGGCGTCCGACAGCGGGCGCGCGGTGCCCGGCAGCAGCTCGCCCTCCACCTGCGCACCGAACGCGTTCCGAGCGGGCGGTGTCGTGTGGCAGAACGTACACGCCGGCTGGCCGCCGATGCAGACCGGTGCGTCCGCATACTGCGTGCAGAGGATGGACGGCGCGATGGGCTTCGCGTACGCGGTCGCCCCCCACGCCATCACTGGTAGGGCGGCGAGCGCCGCGACCCGTGACCTCTTCATGTGGGGTTGGACCCGGGGGCCCGACGCGGTCTGCCAGAAAAACGCTACGTCAGAGGACGAGGTCGGCGACCGAAGCGACCACCGCGTCCGCGAACGGCGCCAAGTCGTCGTGATCGCTGGGACCGGTGAGGACGCCGACCGTCCGCGCCACGCCCGCGGCGCGGCCCATCATCAGATCGATCGGCGAGTCGCCGACCATGATGACGTCCTGCGTCGC
Source organism: bacterium (assembly GCA_030426505.1). GTDB lineage: Bacteria > Myxococcota > Kuafuiibacteriia > Kuafuiibacteriales > Kuafuiibacteriaceae > JAUHYN01. Next base: position 5,137 of record JAUHYN010000547.1, read on the forward strand.
GAGGGCCGCGGCCGCCGCGAAGCGCTCGACCATGTCCGGCGCGGGCTTCGGATGGGCGACGTCGTCCGAGCCGATCACCACGTCGACGAGGTCTCGCACGCCGAGCTGCTCGAGCGCGGCCACCGCGTTCGCGTGATCGTCCATCGTGGCCACACCGATCGCGACGCCCTCCCGCCGAAGAGCCGTGAACAGCGCGGCGAGATCGGCGGTCGCCTTCGGCGGCCGGCGCGCGTGGGCGTGGAACGTCTCGTGGACGATCGCCGCGCAGGACGAACGCCACGCGCTCCCCGCCGCGGCCGCCCACGCCTCGACCACCTCTTGGTTGGTGCCGCTCGCGAGCACGGAGCCGGGCGTCACGCGCTGGGTCGTCGGATCGTAGCCGCCCGAGCGGAGGATCGCGTCGAGGAGCTCGGGGCGCCCCATCGCCTCCGTGACGAGGCGCGCGGCCTCCTCGTAGGCGGGGATCCACATCGCGAAGAAGTCGATCAACGTCCCGTCCTTGTCGAAGAGGACGCCGCGGGGCTTCGAACCGGTCACGCGGCGCGAGCCTACGCTTGTTTCGGCGCTTCCGGGTGCGTAATCGTCCCGACGTGACCGAGCGCTTGTACTACGGCGGAGCCTACCGAGACGCGACGAGCGAGGAGACGTTCACGACGACCAACCCCGCGACCGGCGCCGTGATCACGGACGTCGCGCTCGCGAACGCCGAAGACGTCGACCGCGCCGTGCGCGCCGCGCGCGAGGGCTTCGCGGTGTGGTCCAAGATGACCGGCGCCGAGCGCGGCCGAATCCTCCACCGCGCCTCACGCTTGCTCCGCGAGCGCAACGACGAGCTCGC
>JAUHYN010000548.1 GCA_030426505.1 bacterium
CGCGACAAAAACTGGCGTCCGCGGAGGGCTGACGGGAGACTGCAATCGAGGGCATCATACGCGAGTCCAGGACGGAGCGAGCAGGGTGGACCAGCGCTGGTTGATCGACATCTTCGAAGAGTGCGGGCTCGAGGCGAGCCAGGCCGAGGAAGCGGCCAAGGTGTGCCTCAAGCGCCTGCTGATGCGCGAGCGCGCGGGTGTGGGCGTCGAGCGCCGCTCCTTGGTGGAGCACCTCATCCGAGATCCGCTCCTCAGCATGAATCGAATCCTCGGGCGCGGTGACGGGGGCCTCCCCCTGATCGAGGACGAGACCGGCGCGCTGTCGGTCGCGTCCGTCGCGAACATCCTCGCCGACTCCGGCCTCGACCCGGTCGTGTCGATGGCCTTCGCGAAGGTCGCCGCCGAAGCCTTCAGCCCGGACGACATCTATCGTCCGCTGTGGAAGGCACTCGGTCACGACTCGGAGATCGACTACGAGATCCTCCGCCGCGAGGACTGGACCCCGCTGCGCGCAGAGTTCGCGGACCTCCTCCCGCCCGACATGCGCCCGACCACGCAAGTCCGCGCGCAGAAGCCCCGCGCGGTCCCGCCGCCCGGCGCGACCAAGCCGCCGAAGTCTTGAGGTCGATTTGCCGTCGGGGCCGGCCCGCCCCATCATCCGGGCGCGATGGTCACCGCGGAGGAGGGCCGGCTCGCCGCCGCCGGCGTCGCCACGTACCGTATCGAAGCCGAGACGGTCGCGCTATGCACCGCGGCGCGCGCGCTGCTCGCGCTCGACGAGGCCCACGTCGCCGTCGACGCGTTCCTGGATCGAATCCACCCCGGCGACCGCGCGACGACGCGCGCGGTGATCGACGCCGCCGCGCGCGGCGAGACGCCCGCGCCGCACGTGCTCCGCGTCCGCAGTGAGGGCTCGCTCCGGCGCGTGCGCCACGTCGCCGTCGCGGACCGAGGCGCGGTCTTCGGGACGCTCGTCGACGTGGGCGAGCTGCTCTCGGAGGCGAGCGATCTCGACGCGATGCTCTCGAAGTGGGCCGAAGCGTTTCGCGTGGCCGGCGTCGGGCTCGCCGTCGCGCACGGCGACGACTTCGCGCTCCTCGACGTGAACGGCGCGTTCGTCCAGAAGTTCCGCACCAGCGAGGAGGCGCTCGCGAACCTCCCGCTCGAGCACCTCTTCACGCCCGACGCCCGCGACGCGGCGCTCGAGGCGCTCGGGCGCGTCGACAGCTCGCGGCACGAGCGCTTCGAGACCGAGATGGTGCGCGCGGACGGCGACGTGTTCGCCGCGCTGTGCGACGTCACCGCCGCGACCGACGCCGACGGCGTCCGCCACGCGTACGTCACCGTGCTCGACATCCAGGAGGTGAAGGCGCGCGAACAGCAGATGCGCATCTTCCGGGAGGTGATCGATCACCTCCCGATCGGCGTCCTCCTCGCGCGCCTCGAGGCGCCCGGGGACGCCGGGACGTTTCGCTTCGTCCACGTCAACGAGTACGCACGCGAGCGCTCGCGGGACACGCTGGGCGACCTCGTGGGTCACCGCATCGACGAGGTGGTGCCCGACGTGGCGGAGTCCGAGCTGGGGCGGATGTACCTCGCCGCCGTGGAGACCCGCGAACCCCAGCGCGTCACCGCGCACCCCTACGGGGAAGGGCAGGTGTTCGATCTCCGCGCCGCCGCGGTCGACGAGGACCTCGTCGCGATCATCTACGACGAGGTCTCGGAGCGCGAACACATGATCCAGGAGCTCGAGCGCCTGAACACCGAGCTCGGTCGCTCGAACTCGGAGCTCCAGGACTTCGCGTCCGTCGCTTCCCACGACCTCAAGGCGCCGCTGCGCTCGATCATCGCGTTCGCTGGCCTGCTCCGCGACGAGCTCGGCGACGCGCTCACCGAAGAGGCGTCGGAGCAGATCGGGTTCATCGAAGCGAGCGCGACGCGCCTCCGCACGCTCGTGACGGACCTGCTCGACTTCGCGCGGGTCGGTCAGCGCGAGCTCCGGAGCGAGGCGGTCGATCTCGAGGCGCTCGTCGGTCAGGTCCGGCAGGATCTGTTCGACGTGATCGTCGCGGAGGGGGCGCGGGTCGAGGCGAAGGTCGACGAGCCGCTGCAGGGCGACGGCACGATGCTGAGGCAGCTCCTGCAGAACCTGGTCAGCAACGCCATCAAGTTCCGGCGCGAGGACCCGCCGCACGTCCAGATCACGTGCGCGGCCGAACGCGATCACTTCGTGGTGACGGTCGAGGACAACGGCATCGGCGTCGCGGAGGAACACCTCGCCGAGGTGTTCGATCCGTTTCGGCGCCTCCACACCGATCGCGAGTACGCGGGGACTGGGATCGGCCTCGCCGTGTGCAAACGGATCGTGCAGCGCCACGGCGGGCGCATCTGGATGACGTCTCGAGTAGGCGCCGGCAGCTGCGTGACCTTCACGCTGCCGCGGGCGCCGTAGGGTGGGTTCGAAGCGCCTGCGGGGCAGGCGCTGGGGCTACATCGCGAGGGCGTAGAGCTCGACGACGAGGGCCTCGTTGATCGCGAGGGGGCAGTCGCCGGACTCGGGCGCGGCCTTGATGGTGCCGCGGAGCGCCGCTTCGTCCCGCTCGAGGTACGAGGGGATGGCGAGGGTCACGGGACCCGCGACCTCGGCCGCGATGGTCTCCTTCATCTTGCTCTTCTCGCGCACGCCGACGATGTCGGTCGGGCGGAGCTGGCAGGACGGGATGTCGCAGCGGCGGCCGTTCACCGTGATGTGGCCGTGGCTCACGAGCTGGCGCGCCGCGCGGATGGTGCGGGCGAAGCCGAGGCGGAACACGACGTTGTCGAGCCGGCTCTCGAGGAAGACCAGCAGGTTCGAGCCCGTGTTGCCCTTCGCGCGCTTCGCGCGGAGCATGTAGCGCCGGAACTGCTTCTCGCCCACGCCGTAGTGGTGGCGGAGCTTCTGCTTCTCACGCAGGCGAATCGCGTAGTCGGATAGCTTGATGCGCTGCGTGGGGCCGTGCTGGCCCGGCGGGTAGGGCCGCCGGAGTTCCTTCGGAACCACGAGGCCGGGCAGCTCGGCGCCGCCGAGGCGCCGCGCGATCCTGAGACGAGGACCGGTGTATCGAGACATAGGCCGTCCCTCCTAGACGAGGTCGGCAGGGTAGGCAACAAAAAGTTAGTCCGAGATCTTCTGCAGTACGACCCGGATGTAGGGGTGGCGGTGGAGGAGATCGATCGCGTCCAACAGCGCGTCGCGATCCGGCAGATCGGCGCGCTCCGTCTGCTCCCGCAGGGTCTCGAGCGTCGCGTGGAAGGGGCCCTCCGCGGTGAGCTCGGCGTCGGCCGTGTCGTAGGCGTCGCCGCCCATGTCCTCGGTTCGGACCGCCTCCATGCTGGCCATCGAAGCCGTCGCCACCGGCATCGCCTCGCCGGCCTCCGCCGCGAACCCGGGGTGGCTCCCGAGCGGCGGGCGGTCGTCGCCCCAGTGGGGCGGGTCGGCCTCCTCCACCTCGGCCGCTTCGGCGCCGAACAGGGCGTCGCGTGTCATCATCACCGTCGCCGCGGCGTCGTCCTTGGGCGCGCGCGCGCGGACCGGCTGGTTCTCCAGCAGCTGGTGCGGGGTCGGGCCGGCCGACGGCGGTGTATCGTCGTCCCAGTCGCCCGAGGTCTCGGGCGCCACCGGGACGCTCGTCGCCGGCTCGAGCGGCTCGAGCTCTTCGAGCGCGCCGGGCTCGGCGGACGGGATGTCGTCCATGTCCGCGAGGGGCACCACCGGGACCGCCTCGACCTCGGGCGTGACCGTCGGGGGCTCGAGGCCGCCCGTCTGCGTCGGGCCGCGGTCGAAGAGATCCGGCGACGCGCCGGCCTCGGTCGCGGGCTCGTCCCCGAAGAGGGCGCCCCCGGGCGAGTCCGCCGGGCCGTCGCCCCCGAACAGATCGTCGGAGGGCTCGGACTTCGCGGGCGCGCCGAAGAGATCGTCGGACGACTCGGACTTCGCGGGGGCACCGAAGAGATCGTCGGAGGGCTCGGACTTCGCGGGGCCCCCGAACAGATCGTCGCTCGACGCGCTCGACTTCGCCGGGGCCCCGAACAGGTCGTCGCCGTCGTCGGCGGCGGGCCGCGAGGGCTCGGCGCCGAAGAGGTCCCCGTCGGCGTCATCGGCGGCGGGCGCGCCCCCGAACAGATCGTCCGACGGCGGTCTCGGCGCGGGCCGCGCGCGGCCGCGGCTCGCGGCCGTCTCGGCGTCGGGCGTGCTGCCGAACAGATCCGCGCCCGAGGCCTCGCGCGCGGGCTCGGCGAACAGATCGGACTTCACGCTCGGCGCGACGGGCGCGGGCGCCGGCGTGCCCTTAACGACGCGGATCGACGGCGGGTCGACCTGCGCGGGGCGCTCGGTGGGCGCCATCGGGACGACGGTCGCGGGCTCGTCCTTCGCCTTCGCCGCGTCGTCGGGGCCGCCCTTCGGCGCGCCGAACTTCAGCGGGCACGTGAACAGGAGCATCGTGCGGCCGATGACGATCTCGTGGTCGTGCTGGAGCGGCTCGGGCTCGACGACGTACTGGCCGTTGAGGAGCGTGCCGTTCGCCGACTCGAGATCGTGCAAGACGTAGCCGCCGTCCTCGTAGCGGATCTCGGCGTGTTTCTTCGACGCGCGCTGATCGTTCACGCGCACGTGATTCGATTCCGCGCGGCCGATCGTGCAGACCCAGCCCAGCGCGAGCGTGTACTCCTGCCCCTCGAGATCGATGTGCGTGAGGCTCGGGACCTTTGGCCGCGCGCTCGCGACCTTGCCGGGCTTCGCAGCGGCGGCGGGCGGCGGCGGCGCTTCGGGCTCCACGGGCTTTTGGATGAAGTCCTTGAGCACCTTGTCGAGCGTGGAGATGTCGACCTCTTCGATCACGACCTGGGCGCCCCTGTCGGTGAGGAACGCGATGTCGGGACCGAACGTGTTCACGAGGCCGCGGCTGACGAGGTACGCGATCGCCGGGTCGGCCTTGTCGCGGGCGACCCCCATGTCCTCGAGCGCGAAGTAGACGTCGACCTGTCGGTTCGTCTTGCCTTCTGCGTCTCGGTAGAACCGATCGAGGATCTGTTCGGCGATCTTCAGCTCGCTCTTCGTAGCCAAAATCGCCCCGACGATAAGGTCGAACGGACCCGAGGTGAAGTTCCTGACGGCCCCGTTCGCACGTGCGACCGCGACCACCCACCCCATCCCCCGCGCTGCGACCCGCACCCCGAGTGATCTCGGTGGTTTGCCCCGACGATCCTCGGTCCCCTGGTTCGGGCGGCCGAACCGCGCGAGGGTCGTCGGCTCAGGGGGAACAACACATGGGCATCATCCAGGACGAAGATCTCGGGATCTCCACCACCAGCGAGTTCGAGGACGCGTACGAGTCCGAGCCGAGCCAGGACGTCGATTCGTTCTCGGCGGAGCTCCTCTCGGTGACGCTGGAGACCATCGGGAAGAAGGCGCCAGTCTGCGTCGAAGAGGACGCGCGCGTCGGCGACGTCGTGAAGGGCCTCGCCGATCGCAACCACGGCTGCGTGCTCGTCACGAAGGACGGCGTGCTCACCGGCATCTTCACCGAGCGCGATGTGCTGCGCCGGGTCTATGGCCACGCCGATCCGAGCACGGCGATCGGTGACGTCATGACGCGCGACCCGGAGGCGGTCGCCTTCCACGACACCGTCGCGGTCGCGCTCAACAAGATGACGGTCGGCGGCTTCAGGCACGTGCCGCTCGTGGACATCGCGCGCCGGCCGGTCGGGGTCGTGTCGGTGCGCGACATCGTCGACTTCCTCGTCGAGCAGTTCCCGCGGCACGTGTTGAGCGTGGCGCCCAACCCGGCCGTTCGCGAGCCGGACATCATCGGTTCGTAGCGAACGGCAAATTCAGTCGCGCGCGCCCCACGTCGAGAGCGTGTGCGCGACGCGCGACAGGAACGCGTTGCCGGTGCGCCCGTCGATCACGCGGTGATCGTACGAGAGGCA
>JAUHYN010000549.1 GCA_030426505.1 bacterium
ATCGTCGTCGACACCGTTCTCGCAGTTCTCTCCCCCCGGTGCGGGTTGACAGCCGCAGTCGGGCACGTTCTCGCACACGGGGTCGAAGCAATCCTCGACGCCGTTGCAGTCGTTGTCGTCGCCGTCGAAGCAGTTCTCGGGCGCCCCGGGAAAGGTGTTGGGGTTGAGGTCGTTGCAGTCTTCGCCGCCTGCTTCGGCGTCGCTGAAGCCGTCGCGATCGCGGTCCTGGTCGTCTTGAATGACCGAGTCCCTGCCGTCGCAGTCTTCGTCGATACCGTTGTTGGGACTCTCCGGCGCGCCCGGGAAGACGATGGAGTTGTTGTCGTCGCAGTCGGTGCGGTTGGTGAACCCGTCGCCGTCGTTGTCGACCTCGGGCGTGCAGATGGTCGCGGACACGGCGCCGACCGAGCCGCGCAACGAAGCGTTCGCTTCGAGGTCGCCGAAGATGTTGATCTGCGACCACCCGTTGATCTCCACGGTCAGTGTGGTCGAGCCCAGCGGGATGGCTCCGCTGCACGGCGGGAACCCGGTTGGGCCGGTGGGGACCGTCTCGTCCCAGAGGCCGGGCGAGAAGTACATTTCCTCGCGCGCGAGGGAGACGCGCTGCGTGCAGATGATCGTGGTCCCCACGCGCACGACGCGCTGGATGCCGACCTCCGAGACGCCACCTCCGGTGGGGCCCATGAAGAGGGAGACCTCACCACCCGTGATGGTCGTGCCGCCGCCGACGGTGACGAAGTTGTCCGACGGGTTCAGCGGGAACGTCCGTGTCGTGATCACTGACGTCGACGAGGCGTCGGCGGCGACGACCTCGTGGTGATTCAGCGCGAGCGAGCCGCCGGACGGGCTCGGCGGCGGCGTGCGGCAGACGCTCTGAGCGTTCGCTTCGGAGCCGACCGCAAAGAACGCAGCGGCGATCGAGAGTGGGATGAGACATCGTCCGAGAGGACGGACGCGTTGGGTTGGGTTGTTCATGTCCACGGGGTACTGACTCGCGTCCGATCTCTCTCAACGCGATCGCGAGTTTTCTTCGTGCGTGCGAGCGATGGCGCGAATGCGGTGGCGCCACGCGTAGACCGATTGCCGACGGATGCAGAGTCGCCGCGCGACGGCGTCGGGATCGAGCTCCTCTTCGAAGAGCGCGCGGAGCACGTCGTGCCCGCGCGGGGAAAGTGTCGCGAATAGTCGATCGACGGTGTTCGCGAGGCGCTCGCGCTGGAGTAGGACGCGCTCCGGAGATCGCGCTTCGGCGACCACGGGGACTTCGTCGAGCGCGACGTGGTGCGCGCGTCGCTTCGCAGCGGCGGCGCGCTGGCGGAGGTTGCCGATCTCGCGATCGACGATCATCGCGACGTAGCCTTCGAGGGAGGCGCCGCGTTCGGAGCGCCAACGGCAGATCTGTCGAGCGTCGCGTTCGAGGAGGCGCAGCCAGACCTCTTGGACGAGGTCGGCCTCGCCGTAGCCGGCGACTGGCGCGCGCGCGATGCGGCGGCGCACGCGTCGGAGCACGACGTCGTTCAGGTGCGCGACGAGCGCGTCGAGCGCGCCCTCGTCTTTGGCGGCGACCGCCCCGACCAGGGCGGTCGCCGCCTCGACGCCCATCCGAGAGCGTTGAGGAGCATCGAGTAACGACATGATGCACGCCCCCGGTGAGTCATGAATCCACTCAGAAGATCGGCTGTCGGCTCAGATGCTGTCCGAGGTACTCGGCGTTCCAGCCGTAGGCGATGCTGCCCTGGCGCAGGTAGCAGCGGACATCGACCGGGAAGCCGTCCGTGCCGCGCGCCGGCTTGCAGTACGAAGCGCCGGATCCGTACGACACCGCGAGCGCCGCGCTCCAGCTCAGCGAGAGGTTGAGCGGCGGCGTGCCCCAGTTGAACGAGATGTGGTCGTGGCCGGTGCCGTCGCTCGTGACGAGCGTGGTGGCGGACGTCCCCGGCACCGTCACCAGGCGCGTCGGTGTGTACGGGTAGATCGCCGTGGTGCGGTCGGCGTGGTAGTGCGCGGCGCGCTGGAAGTCGGGCGCGAGCATCGCGCCGCTCGACATGAACGCCACGCTGAAGAGCGTGTCGACGGGGGCGTTGGTCGTGGTCCAACACTTCACGTCGAGATACCCCGTGCTGATGCGGTCGATGTTGCAGTGATCGGAAGAGCTGCCGTAGGCGGTGACCTGCGCGTTGCCGAGGCTCCCGGCGACGCCCGCCATGAAGACGCGGTAGCTCCCGACGCCGAGCCGTACGATCGCGACGGAGCCCCCGTTGTAGTGGGACTGGAACGACGGCGACGGCGTGTAGATGCCGGAGGTCGGCTCGTTCGCCCACGCGTACGCCCAGCGGCCAGGGCCGCCGCCCGACGAGTTCGCGTACACGACGATGAAGCTGGTGTTCACCGCCGAACCGAGGTGCGAGTGGCAGCGGACGTTGACGCTCACCGGGAGGCCGCCCCAGTTCTCGACCTTGCACCGGTTCGCGTTGGGGCCTTCGGCGACGACCTGCACGTTGCCGCCGAACGCGTTGATGCCGTTGAACGTGACTCGGTAGCGCCCGGTCGTGATGTGGCTGACGCTGACGGTGCCGCCGGACGAGCTGTACGAAGAGCCCACGGTGCCGCTGCCGTTCGAGATCCACGCCCAGCCGTAGGAGCCGCTCCCGAGGCCTTCGGCGGAAGTGTCGACTTCGAGGCGCTCCTCGGTATCGCCTTCGAGGCCGTCGTAGCCCTCGAGGCCCTCGGGGCCTCCGCACGCCGTCGCGACGAGCGCCAGAGGGATGATTCTCTCGAGTATATTGATGTTCCGCATGATGTCGTCTCCTTCGAACTCCTCGTTCGCGGAGGGACGTGCGGATCGAGCAGAGAAAGTTCAGCGGAGGGGGACGCGGACGACGTTCGAGGTGCGCGCAGCGTCGAGCGCTTCGGAGGGCGAGAGCGCGGAGGGGGAGGTCACGACGACGAGCGCGCGCCCGCCCTCGAGCGCGGCCGCGGAGATCTCGAGGATCACGAGGCCGTCGTCGAAGCGCGCGCAGTCGCCGATTGGCGCGAGCGCCTCGGACTCCACGAACGCACACGCCGTCACGCCGGAGCGGACGGCGACGCTCGGGCGCAGCGTCACGCGGAGGCGCTCTGCGCCCGGCGGGACTTCGATCGCGCCCTCGACGAGGGCGTCGTCGTCGCCGCGCACGCGCTCCGACAACACGGCGACCGCCCCGCGTACGGCGTACTCGGGCATCGCGATGTGGAGCCGCACGTGCTCGCCGTCCTCGGGCCGCGCCCCCGGCGGAGCGACCGCGAGGACGACGTCGCCGAATCGGCCCGCGGACAAGACGTGAGCGGGGACCGAGATCGACCACCGGCCCGCCTCGCCGTCCCACGCCATCGGGACCGGCGCGGCGGCGTCCCCGTCCATCACGAACAACGCAGGGGCGACATCCGATCCGCGGAGCGCGAGCGTCACCACCTCGTCGGCCGCGACGTCCGCGTTCGGTGCTTCGATCCACTCGAGCGAAGAACGCGGCCACAAGAAGAACGCCGCGACCGCGGCGGCGGCGGCGAGCGCGATCGGGGCGAAGCGCCGCAGGGGGATCACTTGGCCTCGTGGTTCGAGCTCCTTCATCGCGTCGTCGAAGAGGCCCCCGCGCTCGTGGTCGGAGAGTGGCGCGAGGCGCTCGAGGCGCGCCGCGAGGGCGGCATCGGTCGAGGCTTCGCGCTCTAGCGCCGCGCGGTCTTCCGCGGTCGCCGTGCCCTCGGCCCAGCGCACGAGGCGCGGGTCTTCGGTCGCGAGGTTCACGGCCTCGAGCCCCTCCGCGATCGGGTGGTCGTCCTGCATCTCGTCGCCTCCATGCTACACGCTCGCTCGCTGCGGCGCGTTGGCGAGTCGCTCCGCGATCGTCTTCACCATCTTCTTGATCCGTCGCCGGTAGCTGTAGAGCGAGTCGCGCGTGAGGCCCGTTCGCTGGATCGCTTCGTCGACGTCGAGGCCCTCGAGGTAGAGCACCTCGAACGCTTCACCACCTTGCTCCGTGAGCATCTCGCGCAGCTCCGCGACGACCAGCCCGAGGTACTCGCGATCGCTCACCCGCGCCTCGAGGCTCTCCGCGAGGACGGCGAGGCGGTGCAGCTCTTCCGCGGGGACGATTTGCTCGGCCGAGTGGCGGCGCTGCTTCCTCAGTTCGCTCACCATCCGATTCGTCGCCACCACGCCCACGTAGCCGCGCAGCGAAGCGCCGCGGTCCGGATCCCACTGCTTCAGTGCCCTCCAACCCTCGGCGACGAGGTCGCGCCACGCGACCTGGACGAGGTCCATCGCCTCCCGTCGCCCGCCGCCGGACTCGCTCCGCAGCAACGCGTCGGCGCGGAGCAAGAGCTTTGGTTCGAGGTACCGAACCAGCTCGCGCACCGCGGTGGGGTCGCGCGCGAGCGCGCGCTCGAGCAGCGCGCGCTCATCGGCGATGGTCATCGCGGGCGTCATTTCTCGATGTGGATCTCGACGGCCGCGGTCGTGTTGTCGGCGTAGTCCGTCTGGAGCAAGCGCGCGCGAGGGTACTCGATGAGCGCGCGCGGGAGCGCGATGTGGACCTTGTACACTTGGCCGGGCTCGAGCGGCCGCGGGACGCGGATCAGCATGCTACCCGCGTCGTCGGAGAGCTCGAGGAAGTCGGGTGAGAACCGCGCGCTGCTCGGGATCTCCATGAAGAGCGTCGAGCTCGACATCACGTACGTGCAGGACGGGCAGCCACCGCCGATCGGGACGGGTTGCGGGTGCGTGTACGGGCGCTCGTCGACGCTCTCCCAGGTGAGCGGGTAGCAATCCGTATAGCTGGTCGTCGCGCCGTAGATGTACCGCCCCGCCGCGTTGCACCACCGCCACGCGGACCCGGTGCTCCCGAGGTCGATCGCCCCGACCGGCGTGAAGCCCGTCGCGGGGGAAGGGTAGGTCATCGGGAGGTTGGGGCCGCCCGCGTCGCGCACGCCGTCGCGGAGGCGGAGACGAAAGACCGACCAGCCGAAGCCGACCTCGGGGCCGCGCCCGAGGTCTTCCGCGATGTACGACGCGGCGCCGTACGTCGCGACCTCGACCTGCTGCGCCGACATCGTCGGGAACGCCTGCATCAGCGAGGCGGTCTGCGCGGACGCGACGATCGACGCCACGGAGGTCCCCGACAGCATCGCGGTCGGCGCGTTCTGGTACGCGTCGATGTGCGCGACCGCGGCGTGCGCGTAGGTGACGAACATCGGCTCCGAGTCCCAGCGCCGTACGGCGAGCGGCGCACCGTCTTCGTGGACTCCGCCGACCGAGGTCACGAGCGGGATGGTGATGCTCGAGCCGACGCCGAACTCGTTGACGCAGTCGATCGTCGGCGCGCCGGCGCCGTACCACTGCGCGGGCCAGATCGCGTCGGTCTCGAGGCCCTCGTACGCGCCGATTCGGTTCCCGGCCGCCGCGTAGATCGTGGCGCCACGACAGCGCGCGTACTGGAGCGCTTCGTGGACGGCGCCCGCCGCGGGCTCTTCCGAGGCGTACTGCCAGATGTCGCCGAACTGCCCGCCCATCGAAGGATTCACCCAGCCGAGGCTCAGGTTGATCGTGAGCGCCGTCGGGTCCGGCGCGTCCTCGACCGCGTCGACGATCGCCGTGGCGAGATCCGCGAGCGTCCCCTGCACGCCGTTGGGGGTCTCGTTCATCGCCTGCACCGAGACGATCTCCGCGAGGCAGTGCCCGGTCGAGTCGCCGTCCTCGCAGAGCAGCTCCTCTGCGAGGCGCGCGAGGACGACGCCGTGATCGTTGTACGCATCAGGCGGTTGGTTCCGCGTCCACCCGGGCCACGACGCGGTCGGCGCGCTGTCGATGATCGCGATTCGCGGCGTCACGCTCAGAGGCATCAAGCCGACCTTGAAGGCGCCCGCCTCGTGGAGGAAGCGCGCGCGGTGGCGCTGCCAGTTCTGACCGAGCAGCGAGCCGTGCTGCGGCGCGG
>JAUHYN010000550.1 GCA_030426505.1 bacterium
TGCTCGGCGACCTCCGCGTGGGGTGGCTGCGCGACCAGGGTCAGCTCGAGATGTCCGCCTACGTGAGCAACGTCCTGAATGACAACTCGCGCACCGGCGGCATCGACTTCAACAACCTCACGGGCTTCGTGAACGATCCGCGCATCTGGGGCGTCGAAGCGCGCATGCGCTACTGACCGCGCCCGCCTCGAGTAAGGGCCGAGTAAGCGTCACGGCCCGCCTCCCGTCCGACAAAACCTATATGACCGTCGACCGCGCGGGGACCGCGCACGCCCAGCTCCCTCGGCTCGTCGCCGAGCCGCCCGTCGCGTCGATCCCGACCGCCGCCCCCGAGGCGGCTGGGCGCTACGCCGACGCGACCGATCCCTCGCTCGCCGAACACCGCGCGCGCTACGGGGCGGCCCACTCTCTGTCTCAGTCGTGGCGCTACGTCGTGCAGGGGCAGATCGCGGGCGTGCCGGTGCGCAGCGGTCCGGACGTCGAGGCGCGCGACGGACGCATCGAGGTCGGCGGCGGCGTCGCTTCCGGCGGCACCTCGATCTCGCCCGCCGACTCCGCGCCGCACACGTGGCGCGTCGACCAGTTCCTCGCCGACGACGCCGCGAACTTCTCCGTCCGCGATCACGCGGAGGGGATCACGAAGCACGACTCCGTCGACGGTCGCGAGCGCATCGTGTTCAACGGCTGGCTGCGCGCCCCGGGCGCGCCTTCGCGACACCTCGAGCTGCACGCCGTGACGTTCGCGAACCCGGGCGAGTCGGTGGAGGCCGCGACGCAGCGGATCCGCGCCGACGTCGCGGGCGTGTTCCCGCCGGGCGCGATGATCGATCCCAAGCAGGTCGGCCTCGCGCACGTCGACGTGTTCGACGTCCGCAGCTACGGCGGGCAGGCACCGGACGCTACGGGGCGCCTCACGAGCCTCACGCCCGAACTGCGCGTCCCCGCGTACGCCGAGGTGTCGAACGCGCCCGCGGGCGGCCTGCCCATGCTGAACGCGCAGCTCACGCCGAGCCACTCGATGACGCTCGCCTCGGTGCCGAAACTCCAGAGTACGCGACGCCGGTGGTTGCAGCGCGAGTCGGTCCCGGAGCCCCTGCCGTGGATCGGCGGCGCCGACGTGCGACCGACCCGCTACGGCCGACTCCGCCTCCACGGCGACCGCGAGCACGCGACCGCGTACTGGCAAGGCTTCCTCGCGACCGAGCCGCGCCGACAGGTCACCTTCACGGCGCACCTGTCGCGCGAAGAAGCGACGCAGAGCGCCGACGTGATCGGCGAACGGATCGAAGCGCTCGTGCGCCGCGTGCTCCCGCACGAACACCTCCTCGCCGGGAGCGCGACCGAGCTCTGATCAGCGCGCGGCGGTAGCCACCGCGGGGAGCGCGGGGCGCTGGTGCGAACGGAACAGCGGGAGCTTGCGGAGCATCCGCACGCCCCACCGCCACCGCTGATACTTCTTCCACTCCTTCGGCGTGAGGTGATCCTTCGCGCCGAACGCGACGATCGGTTCACCGCGCTCGTCGAAGACCGCGCGCCCCGAGGCGTCGCGCTGGATGCGGTACTCGAGGACGTTCTGCCGCGGGTTCGCGAGGTCGCTGTCGAACGCGTCGCCCGCCGCCTTCGCCAGCGACTGAGACCACGCCACGATCCCGAGCTCGCTGTTCACGCACTCGCTGAGCAGGTCGAGGTTGTACGACTTCACGAACGTCATCACGTCGTCGACCTCGATGCTCTTCGCGTGGAGCTTCTGATCGCCCGCGAGCACGAACAGCTTCAGGTTCGGGATGCGCGCGCACAGGCGCGGCCAGTCCTCGAGGAAGAACGCCTGCGTGAGCGTGTTGTCGGTGCTCGCCGGGCTGTTGGTGAGCAGCTCGATCTTCACGCCGCGCTTCGACGCGAGCTCGAGGCACGCGATCGCCTCCTCGCTGAGCGTGACGTACGGGTTGTGGATGCGGATGCGATCCTGCGCGGAGAGCGCCGCGACGCGGATCGCCTGGGTGAGTTGATCGCGCTTCTGGTTCGCGGCGGCCGACGTCCGATCGAGGACCTTCACTTCGACGTCTTCGTGTTTGTCGGTGCTCGCCTCGAACGCGGGGTAGGCGCCGTACAGAGCGGTGTGGTGGACGAGCTCGCGCGCCGAGCGACGGAGCGAGCGCTTCGTCAGCCAACCGACCTTGCGCGTGCAGCCGGCCTCGGGCATCCGCTCGAGCGCCTGCTCGACGAGGCGCGCCGCGAGGCGCTTGGCGGCGGCGCGGTCGGTGCGGGCGGCGACCAGTTCGGCGCGCGTGAAGCCGAGGTTGCCCTTCACCCAGCCGTCCATCATGACGTAGGCGCCGATCAGCTCGCCGTCGCGTTTGCGCCAGTTCCCGAAGAGGTCCTTGAACTGCTTGAAGGTGACCTCGTCCTGGTAGAACTCGCGCTCGAACGCGACCCCCATCTCCTTGGACGTCTCCTCGCCCTCGATCAGGACGCACGTGTCGCGGTAGACCGGTTCGTCGAGCGCGTCGGCGTCGGAGAGGTAGTCCTTCGCCACGTTGCGGCCGCCGGTCTGCGCCATCGTCTTCGAGCGCACGAGCTTGTCGTGGTTGTTGGCGACCGCCGACAGGCGTAGCCCGCCGAACAAGAGGCTGAGGAGCTTCTTGTGCATCGGGTTGTAGATGCGGACCTCGCCGCCGTGTTCGACGAGCTCTTGCAGGTAGTCGCCTCCGCGCGTGGGCAGCGTGAAGCCCTTCATGCGGAGGTAGTCGCCGGCGGAGTCGACGAGGAGTCGCACCGGGTCGCCCTTCATCAGCTTGGAGAGGAGCCCGCCGAGGAACGACATACCGAAGATGTCGCGCTCGAGGATGAAGTAGCTCGCGTCGAGACCGCCGACCGACTTGTCGAGGACGTGCCAGACGCCGAGCCACGCATCGACGTTCTTGTTCAGGAAGCGGAGCGTCGCGCGCGTGGTGCGGGGCGCGAGGCTCTCGAACATCGCCCGGAGGAACGACTGCTTCTCGACGATCGGGGGACCCGCGACGTCGCTGCGGATCGTCGGCGCCTCGAGCGCGTTGGCCGACGCTCCGGGCGCGATCGGATCGACGCCGAATACCTGCAGCTGCGCGGGCCGCGCGACGGAGCCGTCGTCGGCGCGACGCACGCGCGCGACGTTCTCGTTCGCGGAGAACAAGCGACCGTCGGGGGTACGAGCGAGGACGGCGTCCGGCCGCACGATCTCGGCGCCGGACGTCGGCGCCGAGATGCGCACGCGCGTCGGTCCGTCCGTCTTCGATACGCCCATCGTCGCGCCTGCGGACGCGAGGCGCCCGGTGCGTTATCGGCCGGACCGGTCGATCGGTTGCGCGGGGTCCTGGGCCTCCCCAACTGCCCGGGATGCCTCAGGTTTTCCCCTCCTGCGCGAGGCGATGAAGACCGCCCCGAGGATCGTCACGCCGCCGAGATACGTATGGGGCGCGGCGCGTTCGCCGAGGAGCACGGTCGCCGCCGCGACGCCGTAGAGGGGTTCGAGCAGACCGATCACGCTGGCCGCGCGCGCGGAGACGCGCTGCATCCCGTGGACGAACAACACGTGCGCGAAGCCGGTGAGCACGACGCCGAGGATCACGAGGAGGACGAGATCCCGAGCGGTCGGTAGGCCGTGGATCACGCCGAGGTTGAACGGGGTCAGCCACAGGACCGACGCCGCGTTCTGCCATAGGCCGAGCTCGAGCGCGGAGGTGTCGGCGACGAGGCGGCGGTTGGTCGCGACGACGATCGCGTAGAGGAGCCCGGAGACGACGCCGGTCGCGGCGCCGAGCGTGAGCGTGTCCGCGAGATCGAACGACGGGACGAGGAGGGCGACGCCGACGGCGGCGACGAGCGCGAGCGCGAGCGCCGAGATCCGGAAGCGCTCGCCGGGGACGATCGCGGGTTCGATCAACGCAACGAAGATCGGGAACGTCGCGAACCCGAGCAGACCGATCGTCACCGACGCGATCCGCATCGCGGCGAAGAAAGTGATCCAGTGGAGCGCGAGGATCGCGCCGAGGAAGATCAGTTTACCGAGGCGCGGCGGGCGACGGATCGCACCGCGACGGATCGCGATCGTCGCGCCGATCGCGATCGTCGCGAAGAGGCTGCGCCACCACACGATGCGGATCGGATCCGTCTCGACGATCTTCCCGACGAGCGCCGCGAGACCGAATATCAAGACGCCCAAGTGGACGAACGCGAGTGCGCGTCGCTCGGTCATGCGACGCCGCACTTTGCCTGCTTTGGGCCATTTGCGCCTGTTCCCGAGCTTTCCGTTCGGACAGCGTGTAACGAGCGCGTCACGAAATTTTTTGCGGTCGAGCGGTAGACGCCAACGCAGAGTCGCGCTATTGAGGCGCCCAAATCGGAGGGGGGGTCACATCGGGCGTGTCGGGCCAAAGCGGTATCTTCGCGGTTCTCGCGAAGGAAGCTCTCGAAACGAACGGCGTACTTCTCAACCATACGGGGCTCCGTCACGCGAAAGGGCGGATCCTTCAATCGTTCGACGTCGAACTGAATCGAAACTAGGAGATTAGGATGAAGAAGGTACTCGCTTTTGTTGCCGTTGCTGCGTTCCTCGTGGTCGTTGGTTGTGCGGCTGGCCCCTCGGGCGTGCTGTTCACCAGCGTGAAGCACCCGGGCAGCTTCCAGACCGGCCTCACCACGAACCCCGGTGGCTCGGCCATCAGCGGTGAGTCGTGCTCGATGAGCATCCTCGGCGCCATCGCGCTGGGCGACTGGTCGATCGACGCGGCCCTCAAGGCGGCCGGCGCCGAGGGCAAGACCCTCAAGAACGTCGCGGTCGACCACCCGACGCTCAACATCCTCGGGCTGTACGGCAAGTACTGCACGACGGTTGCCGCGCAGGTCGCGCAGTAATCGAGCTATTCGAGAGCACCTCTGGAGACGGGGGTGCTCTTGGTGAAGAGCCTCCCTGGGCCGCACGGGCACAGGGGGGCTTTTTGCTTTTTGGCGCCGCCCTGGATAGGCG
Organism: bacterium; assembly: GCA_030426505.1. GTDB lineage: Bacteria > Myxococcota > Kuafuiibacteriia > Kuafuiibacteriales > Kuafuiibacteriaceae > JAUHYN01. The sequence goes on from JAUHYN010000550.1 coordinate 5,003, forward strand.
AGAGGGCGGACACGAGCCGTGCTGAATTGGCTGTTCTTCGGACTGATCCTCGTCGCGACCGTCACGGCCGCGCTCGCCGGCACGATGGGCGAGGTGACGAAGCAGTCCATCGACATGGCCAAGACGGCGGTCGATATCTCGATCAGCCTGATCGGCCAGATGGCGCTGTGGCTCGGCGTCTTCCAGATCCTCCAGGACGCCGGGATGATGTCCGCCATCGCGCGGGCGCTCCGGCCGATCATGTCGCGCCTGTTCCCGGACATCCCGGAAGACCACCCGGCGCTCGGCGCGATGATCATGAACATCGCGGCCAACATGATGGGCCTGACGAACGCGGCCACGCCGTTCGGCATCAAGGCGATGATCGAGCTGAACAAACTCAACGATCGCCCGGGCGTCGCGACCAACGCGATGTGCCTGTTCCTCACGATCAACACGTCGGGCGTCGCGGTGTTGCCGACCGGCGCGATCGCGGTGCGCGCGGCCATGGGCGCCGAGAACGCGACGGGGATCTTCTTCCCCACGATCCTCGCGACGATGTGCTCGACCGTCGTCGGCATCCTCGTCGCGAAGACGCTCCAGAACCTCGGCTTCTTCTCGGCGGACAAATACGGCGACGTCGAAGCCGGTGAGGTGAAGCGCGCCGAGGACATCAAGGGCCTCGGCGACGCGGAGGCGCTCGCGGGATCGTCGGTCGAGAGCCACCCCGCGCGGATGATCCTCGCGATGCTCGTCGTGGGCGTGCTCGCGTTCGGGATGGGCGGCGAGGTCGTCACGAAGAGCGCGACGTCCTCGGTCATCGACGTCGTGAAGACGCTCAGCGCCGACTGGATCCTGCCGCTGCTCCTCGTGGCGATCCTCCTCGTGGGCTTCGTGAAGAAGATCCGCGTCTACGAGTCCGTGGTGCGCGGCGCGAAGCAGGGCTTCGAGGTCGGCGTCATGGTCATCCCGTTCCTCGTGGCG
>JAUHYN010000551.1 GCA_030426505.1 bacterium
GGGTCGAGGTCGGAAGTGGGTGGGAGGTCATCGCGGAGCTCGACCTCGAACCGACACATGATCTCACGGATGAGCCCCGCGCGACGATCGTCCTCCACGTCTCGGACGTGACCCCGAATCGTCGCCAACTCACCGCTCTCGACGCGCTCGGTGTAGCGCTTCAGCTGTACTTCGTTCTGCGCGTACGTGCGACCCACGTCGCTGATCGCCGTGACGCCGAGACCGATCGTGCTGTTCGGCGGGTCGACCGTGTAGCCCTGGAAGCTGCGCGCGAGGTCGCCGGCCTCCGCCGCGCGCGCGAGCTCGTCGTCGACGCGCGCGAAGTGGTCCATCCCGATCGCGACGTAGCCCGCAGCGGTGAGTCGCGCGTACGCCTGCTCGTAGAGCGCGAGCTTCTTCGCGCCGAACGGGATGTCCGCGATCGGGAGGCGGCGCTGGTGGCCGAGGCGCTCGGGGAGGTGCGCGAACGCGTAGGTCGCGATGCGGTCCGGCATCAGCGCGACGACGTGCTCCAGGGTCGCGCCCCAGCTGTACGGGGTCTGGTGCGGCAGCCCGTAGATCAGATCGAAGTTCAGGCCGGTGAAGCCGAGATCCTGGACGGCGTGGACCAGCTCCGCGGTCTTCACCAGAGGCTGCTCACGCCCGATGGTGGCTTGCACCAGCGGATCGAAGTCCTGCACGCCCATCGAGATTCGGGTGAAGCCGAGCGCGCGCAAGACCTCGAGTTGGCGCACGCTCGTGACGCGCGGATCGATCTCGATACTCAGATCGGCGTCGTCGAGGATCTCGAAGGCGTCGGCCGCGATGCCGTGGGCGCGGACGATCTGCTCCACGTCCAGGAAGGTCGGCGTGCCGCCACCCCAGTGCATCGAGCGGAGCTTCGCGCGGTGCCCGATCGCTTCGGCGATCAGGCGCGCCTCCTTCGTGACCGTGTCGAGGTAGCGATCCGCGCGCGCCGAGCTGCGCGTGATCGTGACGTTGCACCCGCAGAACGCGCAGCGGTGCGCACAGAACGGGATGTGCATGTACAGGCCGACGGCGTCCTGGGGACCGATCGACGTCAGCGCCGCGGCGAAGGCGTCCGGCCCGAAGTCCGGGGACCACGCCGGCACCGTCGGGTAGCTGGTGTAGCGGGGGGCGGGGACGTCGTAGCGGGCGACGAGGGCGTCACGGGACAGGGGCGCGGCTTCCGCGAGAACGGGCATGCCCTCGTGCCTTTCCACGTTCCGTGCCGGGCCCGGGGCTTCTGGCCGGACGAGGCCGATGTAGCGATCTCGTAACCTCCGGAGGGGGTGGGCGCGGCCTCCGTAACGTCGATGGGCCCCCGGGCGCGGACCTGGTAACTCCGGGCGCATGTACCACGGCCCGATCGTCGTCACGCTGCTCTACGTCACGCTCTACTACGCGTTCCAGATCCACATCATGCGCGTGAAGGGCCGCTTGGTGTCCGAGTACAAGGCGCGCGGCGAAAAGTTCGATCGCTACTTCGGCCAGGACCGGCACATGCTCGCGGCCGACCGCATCCAGCTCAACATGCTCGAGCACATGCCGGTGTTCCTGGTGTTGCTGTGGATGTCGGCGGTGTTCGTGGACCCGATGTTCGCGACCGTGGTCGGCGGCATCTACACGGCGGCGCGCGCGCTCTATCCGTTCCTGATGGGGGATCGGCTCGGGCGTGGGATCCGGCCGCGGATCCTGATCGCGACGGTCACCGGCTACCTCGCGATCGTCGCGTTCGTGGGGGGCCTCGTTTGGAAGATGGTCACGGCGGGGTAGGGTACGAGGCGATGCGTTGGTTCTTGCCGCTCCTCGTCGCATTGGCGCCGTCCGCCGCGGTCGCGAAGACCGTGAAGAGCAGCGACGCGAAGGTCCCCGTCGCGCGCGTCGTGCAGCGCGTGGAGCTGGTCGACAAGCCGCACATCCAGGTCGCGCTCATCGTGGAAGATCTCGGGGGGAGCACCGACGTCAGCCCCACGCAGAAGCTGTTCTTCGTGCTCTACGCGAAGGGCGAGATGTACAGCACCGACGCCGCCTTCGACCTCGGGCCGATCTTCGGGCTGAAGTCCGCGAAGCGAAAGAGCGGCGGGGTCGGCGAGCTCGAGCTCGACGACGGCTTCACCGGCAAGAAGAAGGTGATCGTGATCGACGCGCGCGACGCGATCGTCGCCATGAAGAAGGTCTCCTGCGAAGACTTCGAATGCGACGCCTCGAAAGACTTCGCGGCGCAGATCCAGGTCGCGGACAAGAAGTAGTGCAGGCTAGCTTTCGCGCTTGACTCCCCCGGTCGGCGTACTCATGTTGCGTGGACCTGGTCGACCGCGCGTATGTCGTCGCGCGGTTCTCCGAAAAACAGAATATCGCTCCCAACGGAGGCGGACTTCCAGCGGCGTGGCGTCGTTCACGTGACTACGTGTCTTCGACGTGCGTTCCGGACATGGGTTCTAAAAGCCGGCTCGATGGGTCCCCGGGTAGCTCAGTGGGTAGAGCACTAGATTTGGGTTCTAGCGGACGTGGGTTCGACTCCCATCCCTAAACGGCCTGAAACGCCGAACGAGACAACGGCCCGAGGGGAGCGGTCGATTCGAATCACCCACGCGCGTCGATGCGGTGGCTTCGGCCTCCGCTGAGGCGCGTGTGTGGGCGCGGCCGCCCTGCGGCGCGCGGGCCTCGCGGGGGTTCGGAGTCGCTTCGACGGCTGTACGCCGCGCGTGCCACGGCACGCACGGAGACACGCCGAAGGGTGGCCCCACGCCCTCGCCAGACCGCGCGCCCCGCGCGCCGTGACGACCCTTCGGTGACTTCGCTTCGGCCGCTCCTCGAAGGCGCTCCCCGAGACGCCTCCGTACTCACAACTCACGACGAGAAAGAAGAATGGATGAGGTGACGCCATGTTCCGTCGCATCAAGGTCAACAAGAACCAGCGCGGCCTCGTTTTCGAGGACGGCATCCTGATCGAGGTCCTCCGGGACGGGACGCACTGGCGTTTCGACCCGTGGTTCGACCTGACGATCGATGTCGTGTCCGTCGAGGACGCGCAGCTCGACCACGACAAGCTCGACTCGATCGCCAAGAGCGGTCTGCTCGGCAACGACGCGACCGTGCTCGATGTCGGCGACGAGCAGCGCGTGCTGTTGTGGATCGACGGGCGCTTCGAGTGCATCGTCGAGCCGGGCCTCGCGGTCGTGTGGAACGTGCTGCACGACGTGAAGGTCGAGACGATCGACGCGACGAAGACGCGCTTTCAGCACGCGAAGCTCGCGACGATCCTCGGGCACGAGGACGTGGGCGCGTTCCTCGACGTATACGAGGTGCCGACCGGCTTCGTGGGCCTGTTCTACGAGGACGGCGTGATCGTCGAGACGCTCGCGCCGGGTCGGTACGCGTTCTGGCGGGGGCTCGCGAAGGCGCGCGTCCACTACGCGGATCTGCGTGAGCAGCTGCTCGACATCGCCTCGCAGGAGATCATGACGAGCGACAAGGTCACGCTCCGCATGAACGCGGTCGTGACGTTCGTCGTGGCGGATCCGCAGAAGGCGATCGAGACCGTCGGCGACTTCAAGCAGGCGATGTACCGCGACGCGCAGCTCGCGCTGCGTGCGGTGGTCGGCACGAAGTCGCTCGACGAGCTTCTCGCGAACAAGGACGCCGTGGCGAGCGAGCTCGAGGAGATCGTGCGCGCCAAGGCGGCGCCGTTCGGCGTGCGTGTCGACGCGTTCGGCCTCAAGGACCTGGTCCTCCCGGGCGACATGAAGACGCTCATGAACCAGGTCACCGAGGCGAAGAAGGCCGCGGAGGCGTCGCTCATCACCCGGCGTGAGGAGACGGCGGCGATGCGGTCGCAGGCCAACACGGCGAAGATCCTCGAGGCCAACCCGACGCTCATGCGTCTGAAGGAGCTCGAGGTCCTCGAGAAGGTGGCGGAGAAGTCGAACCTGACGGTGGTGCTCGGCGAGCACGGCCTGTCGGATCGACTCGTGAAGCTGCTGTAGCAGCCCGCAGCAAGTAGCTTCCAGTCCGCAGCAAGATCTCTCGAGCGCATCAGGCGCTGAAGCGTCGCACCGAGGAGCTGCCGGCTGCCCGCTGGTCGCTGAGAGCTAGCAGAACCGCCCCGGGCGCGTCGCTTCGTCGTGACGACGCGTGCCGGGGCACTTTTTTGTCCGGGGCCTCGGCACACCGCGTGCCGTCGCCGCGCCGCTCGCGGCGAGCGTCGGTCGATCGACCGACCCCGAGTTCGGTCGCCGGTTGATCCGATGGCCGCCGGCACCCCGGACCCCTGAACATGGATGACATGGCGGAGGGGGTCGTGGTCGTCGTGGACGCCAATCCGGGCGCGCTCGTGGTGTCCCGCAACATCCTCGCGCGCGCCGGCTTCGAGGTGTACACCGCGCCCGACCCCGACGAGGCGACCGACCGCATCCGGACCGCCGGTCCCGACGTCGTCCTCCTCGACGCCGCCTACGCGTGGCCCCACGTCTTCGTTCAGATCGAGGAGGCTACGTTCGTGCGCGTCCCGGTGGTGCTCGTCGCGCCGACCGGGATGGGCGACATGATCGCCTCGGACCTCGCCGACGACGGCGTGCGGAACATCGCGGGCGTCATCGAGAAGCCGTTCCTCTCCGACGAGCTCGTCGACGCCGTCCGCGAGGCGGTGCTCGACTGCAAGCACACCCGCCAACTCGAGATCCGCGCGCCCGTCACGATCGACACGATCCAGGAGACGCTCGACGCCGAGGCCGCCTGCGATCTCCTCGGCGTCCAGCCGGTCGTCGAGGTCTCGCCGATTCATCACCCCGACGCGCTCGGCGCGATCCGTGAGCTGCGCAGCGCACTGGACGTCGACCTCCCGCTCGACCGCGGGCCCGTCCCGCGGGACACGCTCGCGACCGACGACACGAAGAACGACGAGACGCCGCTGCCGCCGCCGCTGATGCAGGGGTGCCTCGGCGACATCACCGTGCCGCACCTGCTCCAGTTCGCGGAGGGGCTGTCGGTCCCGGTCTCGTGTCGCTTCGAGGACGGCGCCGTCCGCGTCGTCGTCACGATTCAGGATCGCCAGGTGGTGGGCGCGCGCCGCGGTCTCGCGCGGCGCGACGTCGACGACGCCGAGGAGTGCATGAACATCGTCGGCGAAGCGCTCACGCTCACGAGCGGTCGCTTCACGATGGAGAAGTGCGAGCGCGTGTCGAGTTTGATTCGCCTGCCGCTCGCCGCGGTGCTCCTCGACGGGTTGCGCCGCCAGGACGAAGCGCTCCTGCGCCTCGACGCGACGATCGAGACGCCCCGCCGCGTGCCGCTGCCTTCGTGATCCGAACTCAGCGGACCTCGAACGTGATCGTCGGGAGCGACGCCGGGTCCACGGGCTCCAGGCGGCGCAGGTCGAAGCGCTCTTGCTGGACGAACGGGCCCGAGCACGGCGCGCCCGCTGCCTCCCGGAAGTAGACCAGGCGGTCGTGCGGCCACGCGGCGCCGAGCCCGAACGCGAGCGTCGGCTCGCACGCATGGCCGACGCCGACGAGTACGATGGCTTCGTCGTAGCAGACGCTCGAGGCGTTGTAGAGGCGATCGACGCACGCTTCGTCCGCGAAGTAGAGGTCGAAGTTCGCGGCTCCGACCGCGTTCGGCACGCAACGTAGCTCCCCCGCGAGGCGGACCGGGACGCAGCCTTCGAACACGAGCCGCGCGACGAGGGGCGCGCCACGGTCGCTGAAGAACGTCTCGACGCCGTGCGGCGCACCGACCTCGAGACGTGGCACGCGCGGGAAGGTCTCGGGGGGGAGCACTTCGCCGACCTCGTAGATGATCGCGTCGGGAGCGCTCGGCGTCACGACGCAGGCTGCGGTCTCATCGCGGTGATAGACGCGCGGGAGATCGGTGGGGACGAGCCGCATCAAGCGCTCGACGGTCGGGTACTCGCACACGGGGTCGGACGCCTGCGCGAACTCGACGAACAACGGCGGAGCGG
>JAUHYN010000552.1 GCA_030426505.1 bacterium
AACCAACTGAAGACGCGACTGACGAGGTGCTGGTTGCTCTCGCCGAACTGGTCACCGACGAACGCCGACACACACGGTTTGATGCCGCCCGACCCGAGCGCGATCAGTCCGAGACCGATGCCGAGCCCCATGCGCGTCTCGTCGAGGGCGAGCGCGAGGTGCCCGAGGCAGTAGATGATCGAGAAGCCGACGATCGTCTTGTACTTGCCGAGCCAAGCGTCGCTCAGGAGCGCCCCGAGGATCGGGAACGCGTAAACGGCGGAGCTGAACGTGTGGTACCAGCCCTTGGCCTCTGCCGGGTCCATGACCGCGAGCGCCCCCGACTGATCGAGGAGGTACTGCGTCATGAAGACGACCAGGATGCCGCGCATCCCGTAGTACGAGAATCGCTCCGCCGCCTCGTTGCCGATGATGTACGGGATGCCCTTCGGCATCCCCTTCGGTTCGGCGGGCGTCGCCGTGCCTTGGATTGCGACCATGAAGTGCGGCCGTCGTAGCAGGCGTCGTCTCGGTTTTGCCAGCGCGAATGCCGTACCCCTGGTCGACTTCGGTGCGCCCGGCTACGCTCGTCGCACGAATGGCGCTCTCCATGACGCAGGACGTCGGCGTCCAGGCCCTCGCGGACGGTGGATTCGCGTCACGCGCGGACACCGTCGCGGCCGAGGAGCCGCTCGAGATTCGGATCCACGGCGTACCGCTCGCGGTCGTGATGCGGACGCCGGGCCACGACATGGAGCTCGCCGCCGGCTTCCTGTGCGCCGAGGAGATCATTCGGAGCGGCGACGACCTCGAGAGCATTCGGCACTGCACGAGCGCCGACGCCGAGGAGCCCGAGAACATCGTGGAGGTCCGGTTGATCGAGTCGGTGCGCGCGTCGACGGAGGCCGCGCTCGGTCAGCGCCGCGCCGAGCGCGCGACGGTCACGTCCGCGAGCTGCGGCGTGTGCGGCAAGCGATCGATCGAAGCGCTGCACAGCGCCGCGCCGCCGTTCGACGCGTCACCCGAGATCTTCGCCGGGCGGATCCTCCCGCTCCCCGAGCGGCTCCGCGCCGCGCAGCGGGTGTTCGATGCGACGGGCGGTCTGCACGGCGCCGCCGTGTTCGACGCGGACGGTGAGCTGCTCGTCGCGCGCGAGGATGTGGGTCGACACAACGCGGTCGACAAGTGCGTCGGCTTCCTCTTGATGCGCGACATGCTCCCGGTGCGCGACGCGACGTTGATGGTCTCGGGCCGCACGTCGTTCGAGATCATTCAGAAGGCGCTCATCGCGCGGATTCAGACGGTCGCCGCGGTGAGCGCGCCGTCGAGCCTCGCGGTCGAGCTCGCGCAGGCCTCGAACATGGGCCTCGTCGGGTTCGTGCGCGGCGACAGCTTCAACGTCTACGCCGGCGCGCTCGTCGGGCCCTGAACAACCCGACGGCGACGAGGAGCGCCGAGGCGTACGCGAGGACGTCGCCGATCATCATGTAGATCGTGGAGTCGCCGTCCTTCATCATCGGGACGTCGTGGACGAGGATCTCCTTCGTCCACTGGCCGGTGCGTTTGGTGATGCGCCCCGCCGGATCGATGAACGCGCTGATGCCCGTGTTGGTGGAGCGGATCATCGCGCGCCGCGTCTCGATGCTCCGGAACGTCGCGAGGACGAGGTGGATCAGCGGCTCGTGGGTGTCGCCGTACCAGGAGTCGTTGGTGACGTTGACCAGCACCTCCGCCGGGCCGCCCACGCGCCAGATCTTCCGCACGATCGAAGGAATGATGTCCTCGTAGCAGATCGTCGGGAGCGCCTTGGTGCCGGCGATCTCGAACGAAGAGAAGTTCGTGCCGCGCGTGAAAGTGGAGCTGCGCGGGAACCAGCGCTTGATGTCGGGGAACGTGTCGACGAGCGGGATCGTCTCGCCGAACATCAGCAGCTCGATCTTGTCGAAGAACGCGATGACGTCCCCGGTCGACGAGGTCGCGACCGCGGTGTTGTACGCGAAGCGCTCCTTGTCCGGGCCCTGGTCCCAGGTGAGCGCGCCGAAGATGAGCGGGATGCCGAGGTCGCCGGTGACGAGCTTCAGGTTCTGGGTGTGGCGCGGGATCCAGCGGTTGTACGCCGACTCGGGCCACACGATGAGGTCGAGGCCCTGCGTGGTCGCGACGGCTTCGCGCGACATCGCCTGGTGGCGGCGGATGAACTCGTCGCGCTTCTCCGCCTTGTCGCGCGCGCCGAGGTTGGTCTGGATCATCGCGACGGAGAGCTTGGGCGCGGCGGCCACGCGCTCTTCGACCTGGCCGATGCGCACCACGCCGTAGACGGCGGACAGCGCGAGGACGACGGCGCCGGCGATCGCGGCGCGGCGCGGGAACGGCGCGCGCTCGAACCGCGACGTGATCACCGCGTAGATCGCGCCGTTCACCACGGTGATGAGCACGGTGAGCGCGTACATGCCGAAGAGGTCGGCGGTCTGCGTGAGGACGGGCGCGAGGTACAGCGCGTTGCCGATGTAGCTCGGGAAGATCAGCGGGTAGAGCCACTCGAGCGCGCAGAACGCGATCGGGAGCGCGACGATCGGCGGGATCGACAGATCGCGATCCGCGATGCGCACCAACGCCATCACCGGCCCGACCAGGAAGCCCTGGTACAGGCACAGCAACACGTAACCGAGGAGCGCGAGCGGGAGCGGGAGCCCGGCGAACTCGCGGAGCAGGTGGACGACCCAGTAGTACCCGCCGAGGTTCGCGACGAGTCCAGCGACCGCGCCGAGGACGAGCGCGCGGCGCGTGCTGGTCCCGCGCAGCGCGAGGAGCACCGGCACGCAGAAGATGAAGATCAGCGGCCAGATGTCGAAGCCGACGAAACCGAGGAAGTAGAACGCGCCGGAGAGCGCGGCCGCGAGCAGGGCGAAGGGCGTGCGCTGCAGAAGCACCAAGACCTCCTTACCGGAGGTCTCAGTGGACGGTCACCACGTCGTTCGGCTGGAGCGAGATGTTTTCCTTGAGGTTCTCGCCCGAGATGATCGGCATGAGCTCGACGTCGTACCGGACGAACTCCTCGCCCTTGCGACGGACGATGACGGCGCAGCCCTCGGAGAACGGCGAGGCGCCGCCCGCGATCGTGAGGGCCTGGAGCAGGTGCATGTCGCCCGTGTAGCCGTAGGCGGCGCTGTTGCGGACCTGACCCTGGATGAAGATCTGCTTCTGGCTGAAGTTGCTGACCGTGATGCTGACGATCGGGTCCTTGATGTACTGGCGCAGGGACTCCGTGAGCCGCTTCTGGAACTGCGGGACGGTGTCGCCGGCGGCCTGGATGTCGTTCACGAGGGGCAGCGTGATGCGTCCGTCGGGCCGGACGCGCACGCGCCGCGTGAGCTGCTGGTTCTGCCAGACCTCGATCTGGAGCTCGTCGTTGGCCCCGATCACGTAGCCGCCCTCTTCGGGGCGGACCGAGAGGAAGGTCTGCTTCTCGGCCTGCGGAATGGCCGGGCACACCGACCCGCACCCGAAGCCCGCGACCATCAGGCCCGCCACGAACGTCCCCCAACGCAGACAACCGGTCCGAAGCACGCCTTCCCCCTACCCCGTATCAAAAGTCGAGTCCATGGCCCCGCGGTGGCCAGGATTGTTGCTGGCGTCCGGCGAGCGGGCTAGGCTTTCGGCGGCCGGGATTAGCCCGGGTGGGTCGATGAGCGAGCCAAAGCCCTTTTCGTTGGCGGTGCTCAAGGGCGCCAACAAGGGCGCCGTGCTCCGGACCGTCCGCAAGCGCATTTCTGTCGGCGCGGCGCAGGACAACGACCTCGTCCTCGACGATCGCAACATCGCCCCCCGCCACTTCCTCGTCCTGATCGACGCGGGGCGCTGGCGCATCCACACGCTCTCGCCCGAGAACCGCATCACGGTCGACCGCCGGTGGGCGCACCCGAGCAACGGCCGACGCGGCGCCCTGATCCGCGCCGCCGACTGCGAGCTCCTCCTGTTCCCCGGGACCCTCGAAGACGACGTCGTCGAACAGCAGATCAAGATCCGGCAGACCGGCGCGTTCGTCCTCCCCGAGGAGGAGGCGGACATGATCACGAGCGTCCACGCGCAGCCCGTCGAGTTCCGCAGCGACGACATGCTCACCGCGGAGACGCCCTCCAGCGAGGACCTCATCGAGCTGTCGCAGGCCGCGACGATCGCCGGCGACCGCCCGCCGGACGACCTGCGCGACCTCGCGCGGAGCCGCCTCCGCGGCGAGCGCGGCCCTGTCGCGCCCTCGGTGTTGAACGACGGCGCGCTCGAGAACGTCGAAGTGAAGACGCTCGACTCGGAGCCGCTGCACGAGGAGCGGACCGTCGGCGTACGATGGGAGGACGGCCGCCCCGTCGCGATCCCGTTCGACCAGAGCAACAAGCCGTCCACGCCGAAGCGCAAGAGCGGCAGCGCGTGGGACCGCGCCAAGAAGATCGACGCCCCGCCCTCGCAGACGCAGTCGCTCCCCGAAGTCCTCGCGCAACCCGAGTCGCAGATGGCGCCGATGCCGGGCTCCGGGAAGTCGTCGATGTCGGCGCGCCCGGACTTCGCGACCGGCGCGGGCGCGTCGCAGCCCGCGCAAGTGATCGCGTTCGAACCGAAGGACTCCGGAGCGCGGCGCGGCAACGCGTGGGGCGACACCCCGTCGGACGAGACGATGCCGACGAGCGATTCGCTCCCGTCGCAAAACCGCTGGGGCGACCCGGCGAATCGCGCGTTGGTCGAGCAGTCGCCCGCGGACAAGAAGCGGAACGCGTGGGGCGACACGATCTCCCCGAAGGACGCCCCGCCGCGGACGCCGGCGCCGACGCCCTCCCCGACGCCGCGCCGCGGTAACGCGTGGGGCGACAGCGCGCGGCGCGCCCCGGATCCGGCGGCGACCGGGCGGCGTTCCATTCAAAGGAAGAGTGAACAGGGCGTCGCCGCCGGAGTGCGCCGGACGATCCAGGAGATCTCGTCGCGCGCCGGCATGGACGCCGCGACGCAGATCCTCCGCGAGCCCGACGGCCAGTACGCCACGTCGACGCGCCTCCTCGCGGCGCGCATCGAGGAGTTCGCGAAGAACCTCGGGTACCGCGCGTACATGGTGACGAGCCCCGAGCCGATCACCGGCAAGACGACGGCCGCACTGAACCTCGCCTTCGCGTTGGCGGAGGACACGCACCGCCGCGTCGCGCTGATGGAGGCCGACTTCCGCTTCCCGCGCTTCGCCGAGCTCCTCGGCATCGACGAGCGCCAGGGCGTCCTCGGCGTGGTCGAGGGCCGCGCGGACCTCTCGAACTCGGTCCTGAAGATCGCCGACCGCAACCTCGTCATCCTCCCCGCTGGCGGCCGCCACCCGCACCCCGGCGAGGTCCTCGCCTCCCCTCGCTTCAAGACGCTGATCGCGGAGCTCGTGAACACCGTCGACATCGCGATCCTCGACGCCCCGTCGGTGACCCCGTTCGCCGACACGAATCTGCTCCTCCCGCTGGTCGACGCCGCGTTCCTCGTGGTGGCCAACGGCGTCACCAAGACCGGGCGCCTCTCGCAGGCGTCGTCGCAGCTCGGCCAGAACCGGATCCTCGGCGCGCTGTACAACCACTTGCCGAAGAAGCTGGTGCGGACGCTCGCGAAGGAGCGGAAGGAACGGTACCGGAAGCGGACCTAGGAGCCCGCAGCAAATAGCTTCCAGTCCGCAGCAAGATCTCCCGAGCGCATCAGGCGCTGAAGCGTCGCACCGAGGAGCTGCCGGCTGCCCGCTGGTCGCTGAGAGCTAGCGGAGCGAACTCACGCCCTTCGATGATCCCCGAACGCCCAGGCCGCCGCGGCGGCCGTGAGCACCGGCGCCAACCCGATCCCCACCGCGAACGCGCGCACCGCCGGGAGGCCCGCGCCGATCGCGTACTCGAGGAACAGGTGCGCCCCGAGGGCCGCGAGGGCGGCGAGGCCGGCGCCGCCGAGGGCGCGGCGCGGTCCGTGGCCGTGG
>JAUHYN010000553.1 GCA_030426505.1 bacterium
CTGCGAGCTCGGTGGCGCCGGATAGCTCGGTGTTGGGGAGGAGCACCGCGAACTCTTCGCCGCCGAGGCGACCGACGACGTCGACTTCTCGCGCGCGCGCGACGAGGCGCTCCGCGACCTCGCGCAACACGGCGTCGCCGCGCGGGTGACCGTAGGTGTCGTTCACCGCCTTGAAGTGATCGATGTCGATCATCAACAACGCGGCGGGGTGGTGGTAGCGAACCGTCGTCGCCGCGGTCTCGTCCACGCGCTCGAGGAAGCGGCGCCGATTCACGAGCCCGGTGAGCGCGTCGGTCGTCGCGAGGCGCTCGAGTTGCGCGTTCTTCGCTTCGAGCTCCTTCGCCATCGCCTCGAGCTGTTCGTTGCGCGCGCGCAGCTCGTTTTCGTAGCGCGAGAGCCTCAGCCCGAGGTTGACCTTCAGGATGATCTCGTCCGTGTGACAAGGTTTCAGGAGGTAGTCGTAAGCCCCGCGCTGCATCGCCTCGAGCGCTCCGTCCACGCTCGCGTACGCGGTCATGATCGCGACCGGGAGGTCCGGCCTCCGGCGCCGCGCTTCGAGGAGGAGGTCGAGGCCGGAGCGCTCGGGCATCTGCATGTCCGTGAGCAACAGATCCACGCCGTCGAGCAGTTCGAGGGCGGCGTCGTAGCCGTCGGCGGTGCGGGTCTCGAACCCCTCGAGCTCGAGCGCGCGCGCGAGCGCACCTCGGACGTTGGGTTCGTCATCGACGATCAGCAGCGTCGTCACGGCTGCGCATTGAAGCACGGCCTGGACCCCGCCGCATGACTCTGGCCGGGTTCGAGCCATCGGTGGTATTCCCGAGGCATGGGCGCGCACATCACCACGCACCGGGACGGATTCGGAAACGGGCGCACCGCCGTCGTGCGCGCGGACGACGAGGACAGCGGGATCGACTTCGCGGTCGTGCGGTGGGGCGCGGGGGAGCGCGTCGAGATCACCCCGGCCCAAGAGACGGCGTGGCTATTGATGGAGGGGCGCGTGCAGATCGAGTTCGGCGGCGAGAAGTTCGTCGTCGAGCGCGGCTCGCTCTTCGACGACCTCCCGTGGTGCCTACACGTCGCCGCCCACGAGTCGGTCGCGTTCACCTGCGAGACCGCGGTCGAGTTCACCGAGTATGGCGCGCCGAACGACGCGCGCTTCGACCCGGTGCTCTACGGTCCGGAGGACGTGCGCAACGAGAAGCGCGGGAAGGGCGCGTTGCGCGACGCGTCGTTTCGCTTCGTACGCACGATCTTCGACGACACGAATACCTCGAAGGCGGCGCAGCTCGTGCTCGGCGAAGTCGTGAACCTGCCGGGGCGCTGGTCGAGCTATCCGCCGCACCACCACCCGCAGAACGAGATCTATCACTACCGCTTCAGCGACCCGCGCGGTTACGGCCACGCGGAGCTCGGCGAGGCGGTGCAGAAGGTCCGCCCGTTCGACACGATCAAGATCAAGGGCGGCCTCGACCACTCGCAGTGCGCCGCGCCGGGGTACGGCATGTACTACGCGTGGGTCATTCGGCACCTCCCGGACCGGCGCTACGACGTGCCCGAGTTCACCGACGCGCACACGTGGACGATGAAGTCGGGCGCCGAGGGGTGGTGGCCCGCGGGTGAGTGAGCGCGACTTCGATCTCCTCTCCGTCGGTCGGGCCGCCGTCGACCTGTACGGGGCGGAGCTCGGCACGCCGCTCGAGGACGTGCAGTCGTTCGAGAAGTCGCTCGGCGGCTCGCCCGCGAACGTCGCGGTCGGGGCGTCGCGGCTGGGGCTCGACGTCGCGATGCTCACGCGCGTCGGCGACGAACACATGGGGCGCTTCGTCCGGCAGACGCTCGCGCGGGAGGGCGTCGACGTCTCGCAGGTCGCGACGGATCCGCACCGCCTCACCGCGCTGGTCCTGCTCGCGATCCGCGACCGCGACACGTTCCCGCTGATCTTCTACCGCGAGGACTGCGCCGACATGGCGCTGTGCGAGGACGACGTGGACGCCGCCTTCGTCGCGCGCGCACGCGTCGCGCACGTCACCGGCACGCACTTCTCCACGCCGACCGTCGACGCCGCGAGCCGCGCCGTGATCCGCGCCGCCAAGGCCGCCGGGACTCGCGTCGTGATCGACATCGACTACCGCCCGGTGCTGTGGGGGCTCACCGGCCACGGGCTCGGCGAGGAGCGCTTCGTCGAGAGCGCGCGCGTCACGGAACACCTGAAGACCGTGCTCCCCGACTGCGATCTGATCGTCGGGACCGAGGAGGAGATCCGCATCGCGGGCGGGCACCCGGATCCACTCGAGGCGCTGCGCGCGATCCGCGCGGTGAGCGAAGGGACGATCGTGATGAAGCGCGGCCCGCTCGGCTGCGTGGTGTTCGAGGGCCCGATCGGCGACGGCGTCGAACAAGGCTTCGTCGCGGACGGCGCGCCGGTCGAGGTCCTCAACGTCCTCGGCGCCGGCGACGCCTTCCTCGCGGGCTTCCTCTCCGGGTGGGCGCGCGGCGCGCCGATCGCGGAGTGTTGTCGTCGCGCGAACGCGGCCGGCGCGCTCGTCGTGTCGCGCCACGCGTGCGCGCCCGCGATGCCGACGAAGGTGGAGCTCGACGACTACCTCGCGAGGGCGGCCGACGTCCCGCGCATCGATCGCGACGAGCGCATCGCCGTCCTGCACCGCACGACCACGCGGCGCGCGATGCCCGAGACCTTGCGCGTGCTCGCGTTCGATCACCGGACGCAGCTCGCCGCGCTCACCGAGGACACCGCGCGCATCGAGCGGCTCAAGCTGTTGATCGCCGAGGCCGCCGTGGCGGGGGAGGCCGACGGCATGATCGTCGACGACCGCTACGGGCGCGAGGTACTCGACCGCTTCACGGCGCGGCGCTGGATCGCGCGGCCGATCGAGGCGCCGGGCCCCGAGCTCGCGTTCCTCGGCGAGCCCAATCTGGAGCTCGAGCTGAGGCGCTGGTCGACGCACCACGTGGTGAAGTGCCTCGTACGCGATCCGATCGTCGACGACGGTCGTCGCGCTCGTCAGGACGCCCGCATCGTCCGGCTCGCGCGCGCGTGTGAAGGGCTCGGGCGTGCGTTGATGCTCGAGGTGCTCCCGCTCGACGCGAACGGAGCCCTCGTCGAAGGCGCCGCGCCGGCGGCGATGGAGCGGCTCTACGCGCTCGGCGTGCGACCGGAGCTGTGGAAGCTGTCGCCGCCGGAGGACGAGGCCTGGTGGCGCGCGGTGGAGGCGACGATCGAGCGGCACGACCCGCACTGCCAGGGCGTCATGATGCTCGGCTACGACCGGCCGCCGGACGCGCTCGGCCGCGCGATGGCGATCGGGCGCCGGTCGCCGAGGTGTCGAGGGTTCGCGGTGGGGCGTACGATCTTCTTCGCGGCGTCGAAGCAGTGGCTCGCGGGTGAGATCGACGATCGCGCGCTGGTCCGCGAGGTCGAGGCGCGGTTCGTGGATCTCGTGCGCCGCTTCGAGGGGAGCGCTGGATGAAGACGATTCGATGCACCGTCGCGGACGCGATCGTCCGGTTCCTCGCCGCGCAGGACAGCGAGCAGGTCGACGGCACGATCGCGCCAGCGTTCGGCGGCGTGTTCGCGATCTTCGGGCACGGCAACGTCGCGGGGCTCGGTCACGCGCTCGCGGCGCACCGCGAGGTGCTCTCGACGTACCGGGGCCACAACGAGCAGTCGATGACGCACGCGGCGGTCGCGTTCGCGAAGGCGTCCAACCGGCGGCGCTTGATGGCGGCGACCACTTCGATCGGTCCCGGCGCGACGAACCTCGTCACCGCCGCGGCGACCGCGCACGCGAATCGACTCCCGGTCTTGTTGCTCCCGGGCGACGTGTTCGCGACGCGCGCGCCGGATCCGGTGCTCCAGCAGATCGAGGACTTCGGCGCGCCCGAGGTGACCGCGAACGACTGCCTCGCGCCGGTGTCGCGCTACTTCGATCGCATTCACCGCCCCGAACAGATCCTCTCGGCGCTCCCGGCGGCGATGGCGACGATGATGGATCCGGAGCGCTGCGGCCCGGCGACGCTCGCGCTCCCGCAAGACGTCCAGACCGAGGCGCTCGATGTCCCGGAGTCGTTCTTCGCGCGGCGCACGTGGCGGATCCGCCGGCCCGCGCCCGACCCGCGTGAGCTCGCGGATGCGATCGCGAAGCTTCGCGCGAGCGCGCGCCCGCTGATCGTCGCGGGCGGCGGCGTGTTGTACTCGGGCGCGAGCGCGCGGCTCGCCGAGTTCGCGGAGACGTTCGCCGTGCCGGTCGCGATGACGCAGGCGGGGAAGAGCGCGCTCTCGGACGACCACCCGCTCGCGGTCGGCGGCGTCGGCGTGACGGGGACGGCGGTGGCGAACGAGCTCGCAGCGAAGGCGGACGTGGTGTTGTTCGTGGGGACGCGCCTGTCGGACTTCACCAGCGCGTCGCGCACGCTGTTCACGCGCGAAGGTCTCGTGCGCATCAGCCTCAACGTCGCGGCGTTCGACGCGACGAAACACGACACGCTCCCGCTCGTCGCCGACGCCGACGTTGGGCTCGAGCGCCTCGCGGCGGGTCTCGAGGGGTGGCGCGCGTCGCAGAAGTGGCAGGAGCGGATCGCGGCCGCGTCGCGCGACTGGGACGCGACGGTCGCGCGCGTGACGGCGCCCTCCGACGGGCTCCCCACCGACGCTCGGGTGCTCGGCGCGGTCCAGGCGTTCGCGACCGACGCGACCACGGTGGTGTGCGCCGCGGGCGGGCTGCCCGGCGAGCTGCACAAGCTGTGGCGGGCGACCGTCCCGGGGAGCTACCACGTCGAGTACGGCTACTCCTGTATGGGCTACGAGATCGCGGGCGGCCTCGGCGTGAAGATGGCCGACCCGGCGCGCGAGGTCGTGGTGATGGTCGGCGACGGGAGCTACCTGATGCTCAACTCCGAGCTCGTCACGAGCGTCGCACTCGATCGGAAGCTGATCGTCGTGCTGCTCGACAACCGAGGCTTCGGTTGTATCAACCGGCTGCAGCAGGCGACGGGCGGCGCCCGCTTCAACAACCTGCTCGACGACGCCGTCCCTCGCGTCGACTTCGTGGCGCACGCGCGATCGTTGGGGGCCGAGGCGGAGCGCGTCGAGTCACTCGCGAAGCTCCCGGCGGCGCTCGAACGTGCGCGCGCGAACGCGCGGACTTCGGTCGTGGTGATCGAGACCGACCCCGAGCGCGGGACGTCGGAGGGCGGGGCGTGGTGGGACGTCGCCGTGCCCGAGGTCTCCGACGTCGAGGCGGTGGACGCCGCGCGCGCGGAGTACGAGCGCAACAAGAAGTCACAGCGATGAAGACGCGCATCGGCATCAACCCGATCGTCTGGAGCAACGACGACCTCGTCGCCCTCGGCGGAGACACGCCGCTCGAGGTGTGCCTCGCGGAGGCCGCCGCCGCGGGCTATCGGGGCGTGGAGCTCGGACACAAGTTCCCGCGCGACCCCGTGCGGCTGCGCTCGATCCTCGGCGATTACGGCCTCGACCTCGTCTCCGGCTGGTACGGGACGCGGCTCCTCGAGCGCTCGTTGGTCGACGAGCTCGCGGCGATCGAAGCGCACCGGAACCTCCTCATCGCGATGGGCGCCGACGTGATGATCGTCGCCGAGGTCGCGGGCGCCGTGCATGGCGATCGGCTCGCGTCGCTCGCGTCGCGGCCCGCGCTCCACCCGGCCGCACTGAAGAAGCTCGCGGAGGACCTCTCGGTGGTCGGTGAGCACCTCGCCGAGCGCGGCCTCACGCTCGTCTACCACCACCACATGGGGACGGTGATCGAGACGGAGGCGGAGATCGATCGCTTCCTCGACGCGGCCGGCCCGCACGTGAAGTTGCTCCTGGACACCGGTCACCTCGCGTTCGCGGGCGGCGACCCGGCGCGCGTCGTCGAGCGGTGGGGCGAGCGCGTCGGCCACGTCCATCTCAAGGACGTCCGG
>JAUHYN010000554.1 GCA_030426505.1 bacterium
ATCGCGCGATCAGTGCGGCGTCGTTCATGCGTAGGACGCTGCAGGACTCGGGTGGCGCCCGCGCGGCGGGATCGTGACGCGGCGTGAGGGTTCGGTGTCCGCGTGGTACGAAGCGCCGTCCATGACCGACCGCACCCCGCCCGAACATCTCGCCGATCTCGAGCGCCGCCTCGCCCGCACCCGGGACGAGGGCCGGCCGGACGCGGTCGCGAAGCGGCGGAAGACCGGCCAGCGCACCGCCCGGGAGAACATCGCCGACCTCGTGGATCCGGGCTCCTTCGTGGAGTACGGCGCGCTCGCGGTCGCCGCGCAGCGCCAGCGGTACGCGCCCGACGTCCTCGCCGAGAAGAGCCCCGCCGACGGCATCGTGTGCGGGCTGGGGACGGTCAACGGCGCGGCCTTCGGTGAGGCGGGCGGTCGCGCGATGGTGCTCGCGTACGACTACACGGTGTTCGCCGGGACGCAGGGGGTGTTCGGCCACAAGAAGCTCGACCGGATGCTCGCGCTCGCCGGCCAGTGGTCGGTGCCGATCGTGTTGTTCGCCGAGGGCGGCGGCGGGCGCCCGAACGACCTCGACGTCCCGACCGTGTCCGGCCTCGACACGCCGAGCTTCTACGGCTTCGCGGCGCTCTCCGGCCGCGTGCCGCGGGTCGGCGTCGTGTCCGGTCGTTGCTTCGCCGGGAACGCCGCGCTGCTCGGGTGCTGCGACGTGATCATCGCGACCGAAGACAGCAACGTCGGGATGGGCGGGCCCGCGATGATCGAGGGCGGCGGCCTCGGTCGCTACCCGCCGGAGGCGATCGGGCCGATCGACGTGCAGAAGAAGAACGGCGTGGTCGACATCGCCGTCGCGGACGAAGCCGAGGCGGTCGCGGTCGCGAAGAAGTACCTCGCGTACTTCCAAGGCGCGACGGACGAGTGGGAGGTCGCAGAGCAAGCCAGCTTGCGCGACGCCCTCCCGGAGCTTCGCCGTCGCGCGTACAAGATCCGCCCGATCGTGGAGACGATCGCGGACGTGGGCTCGGTGCTCGAGCTCCGTCGAGACTTCGGTAAGAGCGTCGTCACCTGCCTCGCGCGAATCGAAGGGCGCCCGGTCGGCATCCTCGCGAACGACACCTACCAACTCGGCGGCGCGCTCGACGCGGACGCCGCCGACAAGTCGGCGCGCTTTCTCCAGCTCTGCGACGCGTTCGGCTTCCCGATGATCTCGCTGTGTGACACGCCCGGCTTCATGGTCGGTCCGGACTCCGAGGCCGACGCCGCGGTCCGTCGCGTCTCGCGCATGTTCGTCGCGGCCGCGAACCTCCGGGTCCCGTTCTTCTGTGTCGTCCTCCGGAAGGGGTACGGGCTCGGCGCGCAGGCGATGTCCGGCGGGCACTTCCACGCGCCGGTGTTCACTGTCGCGTGGCCGACGGGTGAGTTCGGCGCGATGAACCTCGAGGGCGCGGTGAAGCTGTCGATGCGGAAGGAGCTGGAGGCGATCGAGGACCCGGAGGCTCGCAAGGCCACGCTCGATCAGATGGTCGCGTTCGCGCAGGACAAGGGGCGCGCGGTCGAGGTCGCGTCGCTCGTCGAGCTCGACGCCGTGATCGATCCCGCCGACACGCGGCGGTGGTTGTTGCGTGGGTTGAACTCGGTGCCGCCCGCGTCGCGCGAGGCTCCGCGCTGGATCGACACCTGGTGAAGTTCAGCGCGCGGACTCAGGCGTACGAAGCGCCCTGGAGCCACGCGTTCGGCGGGACGGGCTCGCCGTTCTGGCGCACTTCGAAGTGCAGGTGCGGGCCGGTGCTGCGGCCGGTGCTCCCGACCGCGCCGAGGACGGTGCCGGCGCCGACGCGATCGCCGACCGCGAGGCCCTCGCCGAACGCGCTCATGTGGGCGTAGCGTGTCTCGGTCCCGTCGTCGTGACGCACGGTGACGAGGTTTCCGTACGCCCCGTTCTCGCCGATGCTCGTGATCTCGCCGTCCGCGGCCGCGTAGATCGGAGTCCCCGTCGGAGCGGCCCAGTCCTCACCGGCGTGCGCGTGCGTGCCGCGGTCTTCGCCGAAGTCGTGGTCGTTCAGATCCATGTGCTGCTGCGGCAGCGGCATGACGTGCTCGCCGTTGAACGGGCGCACCTCGGTCGCCACGCGTCCGGCCGGCGCCGAGGATCCGCCCGTCGGCGCCGCGCCGCCGCCACCCCCACCCCCGCCGCCGCTGGACGGGGTCCAGGCGCCGGGCGACGCGCGCTGCATGGTCCCCGAGTTCGTCGGGAAGCCGGCGAACGAACGCGGCGGGGCCTGGTTCTGCTTTTCGCGCTGGGCGCCGCCGTTGGCGACCCAGTCGATCAACAGCTGGAGCATCTCCATCGCGCTCATGTCCTTCAGCTCGCCGCCGGCGGGGCCGGAGAGCCCGTTCAGCTCGGCGCCGGTCATCTGGAGGGCCTCGAGGAGCGTCCGCAGCTCTTCGACGGAGTCGATGCTGTCACCGAGCTCCTCCCGCTTCTCCTCCAGGATACGCGCGGCGTCTTCGGGGAGCTGGTCGGCGGTGATCTCGAACCCGGCTTGGAACGGGTCCAGTCCCGGGGGGAGCGCGCTGAAGGGAGCGGAGTCGAACGTCACGGCCATGATTCGAGGCTACCGGGGGCGCCCCCCGCGATCTGTTACGGCCCGGGTGTAATGTTCCGCCGGTCCCCTGGGGACGCCCTGTGTGACGGCCGTGTGACTTCCTCGGGGGACCCCGCGACGTCCCCGTGCCGCGTCTCCATCATGCGATCAGATGTTTCAGACCCTCGCCGTACAAGGCATCGACTCTGGACACCTCCTGCTCCTCATCGTCGCGCTGATCGCAGCGTGCGGATTCGAATTCATCAATGGCTTCCACGACACGGCCAACGCCGTGGCGACCGTCATCTACACCAAGACGCTGCGGCCCCACGTCGCGGTCGTCTTCTCCGGGCTCCTCAACTTCTGCGGCGTGTTCCTCGGCGGCATCGCGGTCGCCCTCGCCATCATCAACCTCCTCCCGGTCGAGCTCCTCGTCGCGGGCGGCGCGTCGCGCGGGATGGCGATGGTGTTCGCGCTCCTCGTCGCCGCGATGCTGT
Organism: bacterium; assembly: GCA_030426505.1. Taxonomy (GTDB): domain Bacteria; phylum Myxococcota; class Kuafuiibacteriia; order Kuafuiibacteriales; family Kuafuiibacteriaceae; genus JAUHYN01. The sequence continues at coordinate 3,083 of JAUHYN010000554.1, forward strand.
GGAACTTCGGGACCTGGTACCTCGGGCTCCCATCGTCGAGCTCGCACACACTGATCGGTTCGATCCTCGGCGTGGGCATCGCGAGCTCGTGGCTCTCCGGTCACTTCGGTCACGGCGTCAACTGGGGCAAGGCGATGGACGTCGGCCTCTCGCTCCTCGTGTCGCCGGTCATCGGCTTCGGCCTCGCGGCGCTGTCGCTGAAGGTGATGCGCGCGGTCGTGAAGGACCGCCGCGTGTTCCTCCCGCCGCCCGAGAAGGAAGTCGACGGTGACGCGGGACCGCCGCGCTGGGTGCGCGCGCTCCTCATCCTGACCTGCGGTGGCGTCAGCTTCGCGCACGGGAGCAACGACGGTCAGAAGGGCGTCGGCCTCATCATGCTCATCCTGGTCGGCATCCTCCCCGCGAGCTTCGCGGTCAACGCGGCCGCGACCCAGGAAGACATCGCGGGCGCCATCGGCGCCGCACAGAACGCTCAGGTGGTGTTCGCGCGCGAACACCCGTGCGCCGAAGGCGCCGCGCCGGAGTCACCCGCGTGCGTGGCGCAGACTCAGCTCGCGAACATCACGCAGACCCTCGCGGGCAAGGCGTCGGTGGCCGAACTGAGCGGCGACGAGAAGTGGTCCATTCGCCAGGGCGTGTTGCTCGTCGACGATGCGGCGCGCCAGCTCGGCGTGAAGGACGACATCGCGACGGAGCGCGCCGCGCTCGGCAAGCTCACGGACTACGCGCCGTGGTGGGTGTTGCTGATGGTCGCGTTGTCACTCGGCATCGGGACGACGGTCGGGTGGAAGCGCATCGTGGTGACGGTCGGCGAGAAGATCGGCAAGTCACACCTCACCTACGCGCAAGGCGCTTCGGCGGAGCTCGTCGCGATGAGTACGATCGGGATCTCGAGCACGCTCGGTCTCCCGGTGAGCACGACGCACGTGTTGAGCTCCGGCATCGCGGGGACGATGGCGGTGGAGGGTAGCGGCATCCAGGGCGCCACGGTGAAGAAGATCGTGCTCGCCTGGGTGCTGACGCTCCCTGCGTCGATGGTGCTCGCGGGCGCGCTCTTCCTCGCCTTCTCCGCGCTCGCCGCCTGACGACTCGTCACCCCATACAATTCGTCGCTCGGACGCCTGACCCACCCTCTCCGTCGCAACGCTCGCCGCGTCGCGTCGATGATGACCGTGCCATGCGGGTCACCAAGCGGCCGTTACTCCCGACGAATCGCTCGCGCGATCCCGAGCGGCCTCGCGCGGTCGGTCGACCGAACACGTTCTTCGAACGCGTCACGGGGACCGGCGCGCGGCCCGGCGCGTTCGAGGACTTCCTCACGAACGTGACGCCCGAGGCGATGAAGCGGCTCGTGAAGCGCATGGCGGAGGGCGCTTCGCGCTTCGACTTCGGCGGGATCGCTCCGTTCGTCCGCACGCTCGCTCCGCAGGAGCGACGCGTACTGTTCGACACCGCGCTCGAGACGCTCGCGCCGTCCGAACTCGCGGGCTTCGAGCGCAACGTCGGGACCGAGGGCCTCCGCCTCCTCGCGATCGGTGGGCTCGACACCGAGCCCACGCTCCTCACCGAGCGCTTCGGAGCGAACGTCACGACGCGCGTCGCCGAGCTTTACGCGAGCGGCGCGCACGCGGCGCCGCGCGGCGTGGAGGACTGCGCGTTCCTCTTCGGCCGCGGGCTGTTCGGCAACCAGGTCCCGGGGTACCTCGCCGTCAACCGCGACGCGTTGTCGGGGTGGGTCCCGAAGCGGCAGCGTCAGCTCCTCCGCTACGACACCGCCGCCGACAGCACCGACAACGCTTCGCGCATCGCCGAGCAGGTCTACGCCGCGGTCTCGCGGGGCTATCGGCCGGTGCTGTTCGGTCACAGCAAGTTCGGTCTCGACCTACGGCGCGCGTTCGCCGCGTACCCGGATCTGAAGAAGCAGGTCGCGGGCGTCGTGTTCGTGCAGCCGGTGAGCACCGCCGCGGTCATGAACCGCATCCGCGGGCTCCCTTACCTCGGCGACGCCGCGAGCAACCTGTCGTGGGCCGTGTTCGGATCGAACGGCGCCGTCGACGACCTCGGCACCACCGGCGCGCGCCCGCACGGGCGCCGCGTCGAGCCGTGGCCCGGCGACGAGGTGCCGACCGTCATCGTCGCGAGCTCGAGCGACGAACGGAGCTGGCTGCGCCCGGTCGTGCGACAACTCGCGCAGGTCGGCGTGAGCAGCGATGGCGCGCTCGCGCTCGCGGAGCAGGTCGGCTTCGCGGGCGCCGCTGTCGCGGTGTTCCCGAATGGCGGCGATCACTTTCAGTTGGTCGTCGACTCGGAGGCGATCGTGGGGCGGCGAATGGAGCCGAAGGCACTCACGCGCGCTGCGGTGACGGCGTTGTTCGAGCAGGCGGAGGCGATGAAGACGAAGCGCTTGTTGGCGCTGCGCGCGCGCTGATTCAGTCCATGGGGTGCGCGGCGCCGCGGAGGGTCTCGTCGATGATCGTCGACGGGACCTCGAGGCGGTTCGCCACGGACGCCATCGCGGCGTACTCCAGATCGTCCACGACGCCGTCGGCGCTCGCGATGATCGTGAGGTGTTGGACGAGGCGGAGCCGCTCCGTGACGTCGACCGCGTCGCGGACGCGCTCGATCGCCTTGTCGAGCCCGGCGATGGTCTTGTCCACGTCGAGGCGCGTGTGGACGGTGTCCGCGCCGAGCATCGCGCGGAGGGCGTCGATCTCCTGCGGGACGACCTCGTGGTTCGCCTTCGCGACGTAGAGGCCCGCGATCAGCAACAGGTCGCGCATGAGATCGGAGTTCGCCGACTTCTCCTGCAGGTAGGTCGGCTCCATCAGCGCCATGTCGCGGTTGACGGTGGCCTCGAGCTCTT
>JAUHYN010000555.1 GCA_030426505.1 bacterium
TTCGCCGCGACGAAGTCCGCGCGGTAGTTGCCGCCGCCGGGGGCCCACGCGTCGACCATCGACTGGAGGTCGTCCACGAGCAGCTCGGTGACCACCTTCAGGTACGTGCCGCGGCGATCGCCGTTGGGCGCCGTCGCGTTCGCGTCGGTGAGGTAGTCCGTGTACGCGCGCTGGCCGGGGCCGTTCGCGTTGCGGTCCTGGCCCCACAGGAGGAACTCGATCGCGTGGTAGCCGGTCGAGACCGCGGCCTCCGCGTCGAACGCGCCGCCGTCGCGCATGACGACGTCGCCCTCACCGCCCTCGTTGAGCGACGAGAGGCGCGCCTTCGTGATGTCGATGCTCGGATCGTTCACGATGCCGGCGAGCGTCGAGCCCTCGACGTAGTCGATGTACGCCTCGTCGAGCGGCCACGCGTTGAGCTGGCCCTCGGGGCCGTCGTCCGGGTTGTCGATCGGGCCGTCGTAGAAGCGGTAGGCCTCGGTCTGACCGTACGGGACACGCGCGGCGAGCCACGCGTCCTTCGCGGCGTCGTGCGTGGCCTGGCTGGGCGCGGCGACGAACGCGTCGATCGCGGTCTTCATCGCCTGCGCGGTCGTGAGCGAGTACGAGTACGAGGCGTGGACGACCTCCGCGTAGCGGTCGATGACCGCCTGACGTGACACGCCGTCGGTGTCGTCGTCGTCGCCGCCGCTGCAGGCGACGAGCGCGAAGGGGATGAGGCAGGTGAGTTTCGTGATTCGCATTGCTGGAGCTTCCTTGTTCAGAACATGAAACCCGCGCCGACGTTCAGGACGGTCTCGGTGTGGCCGAGGCCCTTCTGGAACCGAACGACGGCGTCGGTCTTCAGGATGACTTGGAGGATGGGCCGATAGGACAGCCCGAGGACGAGGTCGGTGCGGGCGAGCGCGGCGTCGGCCTGCGTCTTGTCGCGGCCGTCGAGCTTCGCCATCGTGTCGTAGTGTTCGACCCGCGTGAACGGGAGGATCTGATGCTCCGTGTCGAACGTGTGCAGGACGTCGTACGCGACCTCGGCGTACGCGCCGTACGCGAGTGAGGCGGTGTCCGGCCCCACGAAGTTGCCGTCCTCGTCGACCGCCGTGCGCAGCTCGGCGGTGTCACCGACCGAGAACATCGCCGCGACCGCGCGCGCCTCGATCCCGCGGTAGCGCGTGCGCGCGTCGACCGCGAAGCCGAGGACCGGGACGTCGAGATCGAGCGGGTCGCCGTTGGCGTCGAAGAGGTCGCGCGCGTTGGGGCCGGCGAGCCCGAAGTACCCGGCCGCGCCGAACACGGTGCCGAGGATCGGCTCGTACTCGACGCGCGCCGTGAGCGCGGGCGCCGCGGTGCGCGCGAAGATGAACTGCTGCCGACCGCCGGCGATCGCGCGGTTGCGTTCGAAGCCGAGCGGGTCGAGGCCGGTGACGAGGTAGAGTTCGTAGTCGAGGCCCTCGGCGAGCGAGCCGAAGAGGCCGACGCCACCCTCGCGCCACGTGGACGGGATGATGTTGCGCTCGACGGCCGGGCGATCGACGCCGTGGAAGACCGTCGGCTCGTGCCACTGGTTGATGAAGCCCATGGGCATGAGGATCATGCCGAGCCGCACGTTGAACGTGTCGCTGAGGAGGAACTCGAGCGTGGCCTGCTCGAAGCCGACGTAGCCGGGGAGGTCGGCGCCCGCGAGCGCGTGTTCGACTTCGAGCTCGGCGTAGAAGCGGATCCAGTCGTTGAAGCGGTGCGCGACGAAGAGGATGATGCGCCGTAGGTCCGCGACGCCGTCGGGGTCGGGGCCGTTGGGATCCATCTCCTGGTAGTAGACGATCTCGCCGTAGCCACCGATCGCGGTGTTGGCGGCGATCGCGAAGCGGTACGCGCGGAGCCCGCGGGTGAGGTCCGTGCGGAGGCGCTCGAGCTCCGCCTCTTCGGGCGTGAGCGGGCGGTCACCGTCGGTCTTCGCCGCTTCCTCTTCCTCTTCTTCGGGCAGCTCGATGATCGGGCCGTCCTCTTCAGTCGCGGCCTCCGTCACCTCGGCCGCGACCGACGCGGTCTGCACCGCGTCGCCCGCCCCCGCGGTGCTCGTGGCGACCAACAGCGCCAGGACCCAACCCTCCATCGTCGTGTAGGCGAATAATGATTCTGAGAATCATTCGCAACAAATTTCTTTCGGAGGCGGGCCGCGCGGCGGCGTTCGTGCCGGAATCCGGAGGATCTCAGGCGTCTTGGAGGAGGTCGCGGAGCGCGCCGACTTCCCCCGCGATGTCCTGCGGGAGGCGCTCGGGCGGCTGCCCGAACCGGTTGACCCAGTAGACCGTCAGCCCGGCCGTCGAGGCGCCCGCGGCGTCCCAGGCGTTGGCGGTGCAGAACGCGACCGCCTCCGTGGGGACGCCGAAGCGATCGCCGGGGAGCGCGTACACCGGCGGGTCGGGCTTGAAGGTCGCGAGCGGATCGACGCTGAGGATCGCGTCGAGCCGCGAATCGATCCCCGCGTGGCGCGCCGCCGCTTCGAGCATCGCGGGCGATCCATTCGAGAGAATCGCCGTCTCGAGACCTCGCGCGCGCAGCCCGTCGAGGACATCGGGGACCTCGTCGTACGCCTCGATGTTCTCGTAGAGGTGGAGCAGCTCGTCACGGAGCGCGGCGTCTTCGAGGTCGACCGCCGCCATCGCGTAGTCGAGCGCGTCCGTCGTCACCCGCCAGAAGTCGACGTACCGCTTCATCAACGCGCGCAGCCACGTGTACTCGAGCTGCTTCGTCCGCCAGATCGCCGAGAGGCGATCGCCCTTGTCACCGAGCTTCGGCGCGAGCCGCCGCGCGGCCGAATGCACGTCGAACAGCGTCCCGTACGCGTCGAAGGCGACGACCGAGAGCCCCGCCCTCACGATGGTCCCTCCAACGCGTCGACCAAGGTCGTCCAGGCCAGCGTCGCGCAACGCGTACGGCTGGGGAACAGGCGAACGCCGAGGAGGTCGCCGAGGAGCGCGTCGTCCTCGGCGTTGCCGCGCTCGAGGAGGTGCGCGAGGCGCGCCGCGAGCGCCCTCGCCTCGTCCGCCGTCTTGCCGGCCACGATCGTGGTCATCATCGACGCCGAAGCCTTCGCGATCGCGCACCCCCGCGACTCGAACGCAACGCGTGCGATGCGATCCCCGTCCACCGCGAGATCCACGTCGACGCGATCGCCACAGAGGGGGTTCGAGCCGCGCGCGGAGTGGGTGGGCGCTTCCAGGCGCCCCTCGTTCGCGGGCGCCTTCTCGTGGGCGAGCACCTTTTCGCGGTACAGCTTCCGGGCGTCGGTCATCGGCGACTCGTCGCAACGTCCCGTCGATCCATCGCCCGGTCAAGGTGGCACGCGTCCCGAGGTGTACTACGATTCGGCCCCGTGGCGTTTGCCTTCGGCCCGTTCCAGATGATCGCGCGTCTCGCGGTTCGTCCGACGACGCAGCGGTTCCTCGCGTTGATCGAGGAGGACGAAGGGATCGCGGTGAAGGTCGTCGAGACCCTGCTCCCGGACCTGAGCGCCGACCCCGACGCGCGCCGCACGTTCAGCAACGAAGCGCAGATCGCCGCGCGCCTCGAGCACCGCTCCTGCGTGGGCGTGGAGAAGTGGGGGACCCACGAGGGCATCTGTTGGATCTCCACGCCGTACTTCCCGGGCGAGACGTGGGAGCGGCTCCTCGAAGCCTCCGAGTGGCGGCTCCCCGCCAACGAAGTCGTGGGGCTGGTCGCGGATCTGGCGAGCGGCCTGCACTACGCGCACACGCTCTCGGACAGCGACGGCACCTACAACATCGTGCACCGCGGCATCGCCGCGACGAACATCCTCGTGGGCGACGACGGCCAACCGCGCGTGCTCGACTTCGGCACCGGCAAGTCGCGCATCGTAAACGACGCCACCGCGACGGGCGTCATCAAGGGGAGCTTCAAGTACATGGCGCCCGAGCAGATGCTCGGGAAGGCGACGGACCCGCGCAGCGACATCTACTCGCTGGGCGAAGTGTTGTTCGAGGCGCTCGCGCGGAAGCAGACCTCGGCGCAGGGCCTCGAAGCGCTCGCCGTCGCGAAGCTCGACGAACACCCGCGCCTGTCGGACGTCGCGCCGGACGTCCACGCCGAGCTCGACGCGATCTGCGCGAAGGCGCTCGCGGTGAAACCGGAGGATCGCTACGGCACCGCGGCCGAGTTCTTCCACGCGCTGCGAGAGTACATCGGCAAGCTCGTGCGGCGACCGTCGCGTCGGAGCATTCGCGATCTCTTGCTGCGTATGTTCGGGAACCGGATCGACCGGCGCGCCGACGTGTTGAAGTCGCTCGCGAGCGGTGAACTCGACGAGATCGCGGTCCACCTCGCGCTCGACGGCTCGCCCGCGAAGGAGCGCCAGGTGTACGAGGGGCCGGATCGCTCTTACGACGAGGCGGCGTTCCTCGCGACGATCCGCCCAGGCGCGATGCACGCGCAGACGCCGATGCAACGCCAGAAGGCCCGCCCCGCGAAGGCGCGCCTCGAGCTGCGCGCGCCGCGACGCGAGCCGTCCGCCGTCCAGGAGCCGCCGACGCCAACGGAGATCCGCGAGGTGGAGGAGACCGCGAACTTCGCCGCGTTGATCGCGGAGGACGACGACGCGCTCGGCGAGCTCCCGACCGCCTACGCGAGCGAGGACGAGCTCGCGTTCAGCGCTCCCGAGGGGACGTACTCGGTCGACGACCAGGACGTCCTCGAGCTCGATCTGGATCTCGACCTTCCGTCGGAGTCCGAGTCCGCGGACGCGAGTACCGAAGACGACGATCTCGATCTCGTGCTGCTCGAGGATCTGCCGACGTCGGACGGCCCGATGGACGATCGCGGCGCGGTGGATCCGGAGCCGACGGGGATCTTCTTCAAGCCGAAGAAGAAGAAGTAGCGCGCACGCCGGTCACCCGAAGATCGCGCGGACCTCTTCGAGTCCGGCGACCAGGCGATCGATCTCGCCCGCTTCGTTGTACATCGCGACCGACATGCGCACCGTGGCCGGCACGCCGAAGTGATCCATCACCGGCTGCGTACAGTGATGCCCGGCGCGCACCGCGACGCCGTGGGTGTCGAGCACCGTCCCGACGTCGTGCGGGTGGACGCCCTCGACCACGAACGACACCACACCCGAGCGCCGCGCGGGCGCACCGATGAGGCGCACGCCCTCCAGCGTGGAGAGGCGCGAGACGGCGTGCTCGAGGAGCGCCGCTTCGTGCGCGGCGACGGCGTGGAGATCGGAGGCTTCGAGGAAGTCGATCGCGGCGGCGAGTCCGACCGCGCCCGCGACGTTCGGCGTTCCGGCCTCGAACCGGTGCGGCACTTCGTTGAAGGTGGTCGCGTCGAACGCGACCGTGAGCACCATGTCGCCGCCGAACTGCCACGGCGCCATCGCCTCCAACCGCTCGCGGCGGCCGTAGAGCGCGCCGATGCCCATCGGCCCGTACATCTTGTGCGCGGACAGCGCGTAGAAGTCGCAGCCGAGCGCGGTGACGTCGACCTTCGCGTGGGCGAGGCGCTGCGCGCCGTCGACGACGGTGACCGCGCCGACCGCGCGCGCGGCGGCGATCACCGCTTCGACGTCGTTCACGGACCCGAGACTGTTCGACACGTGGTTCATCGCGACGAGCCTGGTGCGCGGGCCGAGGAGCTCCGGGAGCGTGTCGAGGCGCCAGTCTCCGCGGTCGTCGATCTCGAGCACGGTGAGCTTCGCGCCGACGCGCGCGCAGAGCTGTTGCCAGGGGACGAGGTTGGAGTGGTGTTCGAGCTCGGTGACGAGCACCTCGTCGCCGGCCTGCACGAGCGACGGCCCGAGCCCGTACGCCACCAGGTTGATCGCTTCGGTCGTGCCGCGCGTGAAGACGATCTCGCTCGCGCGCTCGGCGCCGAGGTAGCGGGCGACGGTCTGCCGCGCGCCCTCGTAGGCGTCGGTCGCCTCGACGC
>JAUHYN010000556.1 GCA_030426505.1 bacterium
GGTCGACACCGACGAGCAGTCCGCCGCCGCCGCGGAGGTCATCGCGCAGATCGCCGCGGACCACGCGGCCGTCGTCCGCGTCACGGCCCCGCGCGCGCTCGACCCGCGCACGCGCAGCGGCATCGACGAGGACCCCAACGAGATCGTCACCGGCTCACACGACGACTGGGAGGACGGCCCGACCGTCGCCGCTGCGTCGGGGGTCGTGCCGACGTCGGCGAACCCGACGCGTCACGTCCCGGTGGAGCCGACCGTCACCGATCTCGACGCCGCGCCATCCGAGCTCCGCCGCGGCCGACGCACGTTCGCGGTCGCCCTCGTCACGGCGGCGGTCGCGGTGGCGACCGGGCTGGTCGTCGCCCGCGCGATCAACGGCGCGCCCGCCGAGCGCCCCCCCGTCGCGGCGAGCGTGGAGCCCGACTCGGACACCGACGCCCGGGGCTCGGAGCCCGACACCGCGCCCGAGGCGGAGGCCCCGCTCGACGACGCACCGGCCGACGGCGTCGCAGAGTCCACAGCGGCGGTGGAGCCTCCAACGCGCCGCAAGAGCGCCCCGAAGAAGCGCCGCGTCGACAGGCGCGCCGCGAAGCGGCGGTTCGCGGATCGCGTCGACGCCGCGCTGAGCGCGCGCGGCCTCATGCGCTCGGACCTTTCGACCTGGGACGGCACCGCGCAGGCGTACGAGCGCTGGCGGGGCGCCCGGCGCCGGGACGACCCGCAAGCGTGGCAGAAGACGACGCAGGCCCTCGTGGACGCCGTCCAGGGCTACCCAGTGCGCCCCGGGGTCCTCGACCGGCGCCTGAAGCGCATCGCCGCGCGGCTCCAGACGGCGGCGGAGCGCGTCCCCACGTCGACGCTCCGGCCCCTCGAGGATCGCTACCTCGCGATTGCCTCCGAGGCGCGCCCCTCGATGACCGACCCCCAGCTCGTCCGCGCGCTCGAACGCGCGAACGCCCTCCTCGTCTCGGTGAACGCCACGCTCGAACGCCACCCGCGATGACGGGTAAACGCCTCCGCGACGCGGAGTTTCTCTCGCTCACCGAGCGTAGTAGCTTCAGGCGCACCGACCGTGCCGCTGCGTGGACCCATCCAGGACTTCGGCCTCGCCGATGTCCTGCAGTTGATCTCGAAGGCCCACCGCTCCGGCTACATCCGGATCACCAACGACATCGACGAGCTGACCGTCACCGTCCGCGACGGGCGCGTCACGAAGGTCGTCGACGAGGGCCGCCCCGGCGACGCGAAGCTCGGTAACCGCCTCGTCCGCGCCGGGCTCCTCACCAACGCCGAGCTCGGCCAGGCGCTCAAGCGCCGCGTCGAGACGAACGCCCCCATCGCGCACATCCTCCGCGAGCTCCACCTCGCGACCCACGAGTCGATCGTGCAGTACGCGACGATGGAGGCGACCGACGCGTTGTTCGACGTCTTCACGTGGCGCGAGGGAACGTACGAATTCGAGGAGACCGCGGTCCCCGCCGACGACTCGCCGATCGAACCGATCGCCGCGGACGCCCTCCTCATGCAGGGCATCGTCCTCGTCGACGAGTGGCCGACGATTCAGGAGCGCATCCCGGACGAGCGGTGGCGCGTCGCGAATCGCTTCGCGCTCCCGCCCGAACCCGAGCCCGAGGACATGCCGATGTTCGGCCTCACCGACGGCCCGGAGAGCTCGACGCAGAACGAGATCGGGCCGAACGAGCGCGTCGTCCACGAGCTCTGTCTCCCCGGCCACGCGGTCCGCACGATCGCCGACCGCGCGCCCTTTCACCGCTTCGAGACGCTGCGGTGCCTGAGCCACCTCATCGGCTTCCTCTACATCGATCTCGTCGCGCCCTGAGCACCGGTACGCGCACTCAGGGGTACGCAGGCTCCGCGCGCGGCACGAGCGCGACGGCGTCGAGGAGCGTCTGCGCGCTCGCTTCGCGGCGCGTGGCGTTCTCGGAGAGGTGACGCTTGAACGCGCGCGCGCCGCGCTGCCCGACGAACAGCCCGAGCATGTGCCTGGTGACCTGATGCAGCCGCGCGCCGGACGCGACGACGCGCTCCACGTACGGGACCATGCGCTCCACGACTTCGTGGCGCGTGGGGATCGGCGCGGGGTCACCGTAGTAGCGACGGTCGACCTCGGCGAACAGGTACGGGTCGTCGTAGGCGGCGCGCCCGATCATCACCGCGTCGACGTGATCGAGGTGTGCGTCGACCTCGTCGAGCGTCTTGATGCCGCCGTTGATCTCGATCGTGAGCTCGGGGAACGCGGCCTTGAGCCGGTATACGTCGTCGTAGCGCAGCGGCGGGATCGTGCGGTTCTCCTTCGGGCTCAACCCGGAGAGCCACGCCTTGCGCGCGTGGACCGCGAACTGCTTGCAACCTGCCTTGCGGACCACGTCGACGAAGTTCGCCATGTCTTCGTAGCGGTCGAGCTCGTCCACGCCGATGCGGTGCTTCACGGTCACCGGGATCTTCGCCGCGGCGATCATCGCCGCGACCCCCTCCGCGACGCGCTCCGGCGTGCGCATCAGACACGCGCCGAAGCTCCCGCTCTGAACGCGGTCACTCGGACAGCCCACGTTGAGGTTGATCTCGTCGTAGCCGAGGTCCTCCGCGATGCGCGCGACCGCGGCGAGGTCCTTCGGGTCGTCGCCCCCGACCTGCAGCGCGACGTAGTGCTCCGCCGGGTCGTACGCGAGCAGCTTGTCGCGCGGACCGTTGAGAATGGCGTGCGTGGTCACCATCTCCGTGTACAGGCGCGTGTGCCGGCTGATCTGCCGCAGGAAGTAGCGATAGTGCCGGTCCGTCCGGTCCATCATCGGCGCCACGCTCAGCACGTCGGACACGGAATCGCCCGACCGGCGCCCTTGTCAACGATTGGCGACACCCCCGTGCGGAATCTCTCGTCCACCTCGTTTGTCCGTGTATCGTCGCGAACGCGGCCGCGCCCATGATCCTCGTCGTCGCCTTCTTCCTGCATGTCCTCATCGCGTACCGCCTGTCGCGGTTCGCGCCGAAGAAGTGGTTCCGCGTCGCGCTCCCCGTCCTCCTGTCGATCCTCTTCCTGCTCACCGCGCTGCTCCCGCTCTCGTGGCGCTTCCCCCTCGACTTCATCCCGAAGGGTGCGTGGCCCGCGCTCCGCTACGCGTCGTTCATCTCGATGGGGCTGTACTCGTTCGTCTTCACGCTGTTCGTCGTCCGCGAGATCTCCTGGCTGCTCGCGCGGCGCGCCGCGCCGGCCGACCCGGAGCGGAGGCGCGTCCTCCAACACGCGCTCAACCTCGGCGTCCTCGGCGGCGCGGCGACCGCCACGGCGATCGGTTACCGAGAAGCGCGGCAGCGCGCGAAGGTCGTCACCGTCGACGTCCCGATCGCGGGCCTCGATCCCCGCCTCGACGGCTTCACGATCGTGCAACTGTCGGACGTCCACGTCGGCCACACGATCGGCCGCGACTACGTGCAGGCGATCGTGGACGGTGTGAACGCGCTCGACGCCGACCTCGTCGCGATCACCGGCGACCTCATCGACGGCTCCGTCCCGGACCTCGCGCCGCACGTCGCGCCGCTCGGCGAGCTGAAGTCGCGCCTCGGGACGTTCTTCTGCACCGGCAACCACGAGTACTACGCGGGCGCGCTCGAGTGGATCGCCGCGCTGAAGCCCCTCGGCGTCCGCACGCTGATCAACGAACACGTCGTGCTCGACAAGGACGGCGCGCCGCTCGCGCTCGGCGGCGTGGGCGACCACTCGATGGGCCGCTACCTCGGCCACGAGCCGCGCCCGAAGGACGCCTTCGCGGGCGCGCCGGAAGGTGCGCCGCGCGTGCTCCTCGCGCACCAACCCCGCACCGCGTTCCTCGCCGCGCAGGCCGGCGTCGACCTCCAACTCTCCGGCCACACCCACGGCGGCCAGTTCTTCCCGTGGAACCTGGTCGTGTACTTCGTCCACCCGTTCGTCGCGGGGCTGGAACGCGTGTCGGAGAAGATGTGGATCTACGTCAGCCGCGGCACGGGCTACTTCGGCCCGCCCGTCCGCCTCGGCGCCGACGCCGAGATCACGAAGTTGGTGCTGCGGGTCGCGGCGTAGCCGTCGGCGCGATCGTGCTGTGGCGCCGGCCGGCCTTGCGGCCGGTCTCCTGCGCGCCGGTGAGATCGACCAGTTCGCGGAGGCGACGCGCGAGCGTGACGAATAGGCCGTTCACCACGCCCGGTCGGTCCGCGATGAGATCGAGGAACGGGTCGCGCTGCAGCACGAGGTAGTCGACGCCCTCGTCGCCCGCCTCCGCCGTCACCGGGCGCGGCCCGCGATCGAGGATCGACACCTGTCCGAACGAGTCGCCCGCGTAGAGGTCCATCAACGGATCTTCGCCGCGGTACAGGTGGACCTCGCCGGAAGCGATCACGTACATCGAGTCGCCCGGGTCCCCCTCTTGATAGATGATCTCGCGCGGCGCCGCGTGGCCCTCGGTGGTGAGCGCGGCGACGGCCGCGAGGTCGTCCACCGACAACCCGTGGAAGAGCTGCACGCCCTCCAGGACGAAGACGCGGTCGATGATGGCCTTGGGCATGAGCGGTTCTCCTTGCGTGGGCTCGCGGACGTCCGGCGGATCCTCGCCGAGGCGCTTCAACGTCTCCCACGCGATCATCGCGAGCTGGATGTCGCGCCCCTCCACCAACGCGAAGACGCGGTGGAGGGCCTGATTCCCGACGGCGCTCGGCAAGGCCTTCTCCAGGCACTCGAGCACTTCTTTTCTCAGGTCACTGCCGGCGAGCGTGACGTCCACGAGCTCGACCGAGTCGGCGTACTTGCCCTCGACGAACCCGCGATACGCGTTCTGCATCGCCTCCACGTCGGTCACGAGGCCGAGGATCCTCAGCGCCGCCTGGAGGTTTTGCGTCACACGGTCCTCGACCGCGCGCGTGATGAGCCGGTACCGCGGCCCGCCCGCCGCGCAGTCGAGCGCGATCGGTTGGTAGTGGGCGTACGCGCGCAACCGACGGAGCGCCGCCTCTTCGACGCGCTTCTTGTCGAACACGACGCCGGGCGCGTTCCGTTTGAGGCGCGTCGTCTCCTCGATGATGACGTGCCTGAGGTACGCGTCGTCGTGGACGTTCGAGTAGAGCATCGCGTTCGCGGCGTTCTGCGTCCCGATGCGACGGAGGATCCGCGGCAGGTGGACGCGGAGCTGGAGCGGCTGCCGGCGGTCGTCGAGCGCGCCTCGGATCAGCGGGACGACCGCGTCACCGTACGCCGCGAGCGACTCGATCACCTGGCGCCGCGAAGGGCGATCGAACAGGCGGTAGAGCAGCTTCGGTGGGAGGCTCGGGTCCTGCGCGATCGCCGCGGACTCTACCGCGGCGATTCGCACCGCGGGCTCCGGGTCGTCGAGGAAGGTCGCGAGGCGCCTCGCGTACGGGCCCGGCCCGAGGTGACCAATCATCCGCGCGAGCTCCACGCGCTCGTCCGTCGGGCCGCGACGTCCGTGACTGAAGAGCTCCGCGAGCGCGCCCTCGGCGATGCGGCGCTCGGCGGCGTCGTCCGACGACAGCAGCGCAGCGATCGCCGCGCACGACAGACCGAGATCGTGTGCGCCCTCCGGCGCCTCCAACACCCCGATCAGCGCGCGCCGCGCCGCGACCGGATCCACGTGCTCGAGCGCGCGCGCCGCTTGCGCCGTGGGGCGGACGTCGTCGCTCTCGAGGACCCGCTCGAGGAGCGGGACGTGCGCCGGGTCCGGGCGGTCGCGCATGATCTCCAGCGTCCGCACCCGCACGTGTTCGTTCGGGTGGCCGATCAGCCGCTCGTAGTGCGGCGACAGATCGATGTCGGGGTGGCGCGCGAGGACGGGGCGGAGCCGCTCGAGGGCGCGCTCGTGAGAGGCCTTCGAGCGGATGTTGAGGGACAGCCCCGCCGCGAGGATGCCCTCGAGGTTCGCGAGCGCGGCGTATGAG
>JAUHYN010000557.1 GCA_030426505.1 bacterium
GCGTGACCTGCTCCTCGACTCGGAGAACCCGTCGCTGGACATCCCGACGTTCCTCCGCCGCCAGGCCGACTGAGGCGATGCCCCGAGGGGCCCCGCGCGGGGCCCCGTCGGGCGGCCTCGGCCCCGCTCACAAAAGCCCGCCAGCGTGGTACGCATGCGGGCCAGGGACATGCTGAAAGTCGATCCCACCCTCGATCACGTGCCCGCGCGTCGGGAGCACGTCATCGCGCTCTTCGAGTCCATCAACCAGCCGCTGGTGAACATCCCGAAGTACGGGACCGCCTCGACCGGCGCGTTCGTCCTCGGGACCCGAAACGACCAGGGCGCCTTCACCGCGTTCGTCTACCTCTACCAGCCCGAGACCCGGGCCGTGGTGGTGTACGTCTCCGAGCCGCGCGCCCTCGCGCTCGAGGCCTACCGGCGCGAGGAGCAGGAGGCGATTCGGTTCGTGGAGTCGATGGGGTTCATGATCGACAACGTCCACTTCCCCACCCTCGCGCCACCCGAGCAGGACACCGTCATGGGGCGCATCCCCATGTTCCGGCCGCCCGCGCCGCCGGAGCAGCGGGGGTTCGACGCCGGCCCGCCGCCGACCGACCCCTTCGGCGCGGGCGGGTCGGACCCGTTCGGGACGGACCAGCTCGACGCCATCTTCGGGACGCTCTCCGACAGCGACGCCAATGCCTTCCGCAGCGCGGGCCCCGCGCCGGCCTCCGACATCCAAGATCGCTCGGGCCTCCCGCGCCCGCAGCCGACCACCCCGCCGCCGTTCACGGTGCAGAAGGGCGGCGCGCCGCTCCCGCAGAGCACGGATCCCGCGGCGTCGTTCGCGCCGAAGCCCAGCTCGAGCCCGAGCAACGCGTCGTTCGCGCCGAAGCCCAGCTCGAGCCCCGGCAACGCGTCGTTCGTGACGCAGAACCTCTCGACGCCGCCGCTCGCGAATACGCAGCCTCCGCACCAGCGGACGGTCCCGGGCCCGGACACCGCCGCGCTCGAGCGCCTCGGGCGCCTCCTCGGGTTGTTCGCGGCGCTGCTCGTCTGTCTCGTAGGGGCCACGGCGTGCAAGTCGGGCGGCACCGAGCACACGCCGGAGGCGATCGGCAGTCAGATCGACATCGGCAACCAGCAGCTCGCGTCCGGGCAGTTCGCGGAGGCGATTCGCGCGTACCAGGGCGCGCTGGAGATGAGCGAGACCAACCGTGACGCGCTGCGCGGGACGGCGCTCGCCTACTACCAGCTCGGTATCCTCGACGAGTCCGAGAAGTTCTACCGCCGCGCGGTCGAGGCCGACGCGAGCTGGTCCATCCCGAAGAACGAGCTCGCGGTGGTCCTACTGCAGACCAATCGGTGTGAAGAGGCCAAGGGCCTCCTCGAGGCGGTCCTGAAGGACATCTTCTATCCCACGCCGCAGTTCGCGGAGCACAACCTCGCGCGAGCTCATGCTTGCACCGGTGACCCGGAAGGCGCGGTCGAACGGCTCGAGAAGCTCGTCTTGAAGTACCCGAAGTTCTGCCTCGGTTACCTCACGCTGGCGCAGCTCTCCGCACAGGTGAAGCGGCACGAGACGACGATCTCCTCGTGCGACGACTTCGTACATCACTGCGAAGAAGACGAGTCGATCAAGAAACTCGTGTCCGCCGAACAGAGTGATCTGTGTTACCTTAAGAAGGGTCTCGCGTACGCGGAGCTCGGGGATTTGGAGTCGGCGCGCGCCTCCTTCTCTCGCTGCCAATCGAGAGGGCAGCTCGGGAAGGAGTGCAAGAAGTCGCTCGAAATGCTCCCACCGTGAGGCAAGGACAACGAGGGGAAGAGAGAAGAAGCGCGAGGCAATGCAAGGGACACCGAGAGAAGCACTGGCGGATCATCTTCGCACGTCACTCGAGAAGGCGGACGTCACCGTAGACGTCCTCGCCGATCGCACCAAGGTCCCCCGCGCGACGATACGCGCGCTCCTCGAAGAGCCGATCTCCGGCATCGTCCCCGAGCGCGTCTACCTCCGCGGCCACCTCTGGGTCCTCGCCAAAGAACTCGATCTCGATCGCGACACCGTCCTCGCACTGTTCGACGCCGCGTACCCCGAAGCCCCCACGACTGAAGATCTCGCCGGCGCTCCGCGCTTCGGCACTGGCAGCGTCGCCGTCGCGGCGGGCCTCGCGACCGTCGCGCTCCTCGCGGTCGTCCTCGCGTTCGCCAACGCGCTCGGCTGAACGCAACCCTCGACAACCTTGTCCCGCGCTGACGAGACGTTCGACGCGATCGTCGTCGGTGGCGTCGACTTCGGCGAAGCCGATCGCGTCGTCCACCTCATTACGACCAAAGGCCGCATCGCGGCGTTCGGTCACGGCGCACGAAAGAGCCGCCGTCGCTTCGCGGGCGCGCTCGATCCGTTCACGACGATCGCCGCGACCGTCTCTCACTCGAAGAAGCGACACGGCACGCTCCCCACGTTGAGCAGCGCCGTCGTCGAACACGCGCGCCTGCCGCTGCGACGGAGCCTCGAGTCGATCGCGCTCGCGTCCTATTTCACTGAGCTCGTGTGGCGCGTGACGCCGGAGGGCGAGACGTCCGACACGACGTTCCTGCTCCTCACCGCCGCGCTCGATTGGCTCGCGGTGCACGACGCCACGCTCGCGGCGCGCCGCGCGTTCGAGTTGTTCGTGATCGACGAGCTCGGCTACACGCCGCAGCTCGATCGCTGTATCGCGTGCGGTGACACGACCGATCGCCCGCACGTCGACTTCGAGCGCGGCGGCGTGCTGTGTCCGACGCACGCCGAGGGCGCGCCGCTCACGGGCCCCAAGACGATCACGTGGACCGAGAACGTACTGCGCGCGCCCGGCTTCGATCCGACCGGCGCCGTAGACGAAGCGTGGGCGCACCGCGCCGCGGTCCGGCTCGCCTCCCCGATGGCGCGCTTCTTCGCGACGTTGCTCGAGCGCCCGCTGAAGGCGACGAAGTTGCTCGAAGACGTCGAGCTCTGAGCGATCACTTGCGCTCGTCGAGCGTCTCGAGGGCGCGGCGAATCGAAGCGCGCGCGGCCTCGCTCTCGGGGAGCCCCTCGGCGACGTGCCGCGCGTGGAGGAAGTGATACGAACGTATCAGCGACTCCATCGACCGCGCGGCGTTCGCGAGCTCGGAGGCCGCCGTGTCCGCGGAGGCCTCTTCGAGGTGACACCGCGCCACGATGCGCAGGCGGTCGACCTCGATGGCGTCGGCGGTGACTTTCCACTGCTCGGCGCCGACCTTCGAGTCCGCGCGCGCGAGGGCCTCGCCCCCGGAGCGTCGGACGCGGGCTTCGAGGCGTTCGAGGTCTTCAGCGCACGCGCGGAGGGCGCGTTCGTCGACGCGCTCGGGGCGGTCGAGGCGCTCGACGGACGGGAGGCGATCGAGGGTGCGGATGATGCCGCGCAGGATGATCGCGCAGAAGCCGACGATCGCCAGCGCGAAGAGGATGCGGACGAAGCGCCGATAGGGGCGCAGCGCTCTGCCTTCTTCTTCGCGTCGCGCTGGCGTCGGGTCGTTCACGCCGTCTTCGACGTACCTCGCTTGTCGTCACGAGGCCAGTCCGCCCGGAGCGCGTCCGCGATCTCGGTCGCGTAGAACTTCTGCGGATTGTGCCCGCCGTCCTGGAAGCGATGCCGGGGCCCGGCCGGAACCACGCGCGCGATACCCGCGCCGATCTCCGGTTCGATCAGGGGGTCGTCTTCACACCAGAACACACCGGTCGGGACGGCGAGCCGCTGCAGGCGCTCCGCGTGGGCGGGGAGGTCGACCTGTTCGAGCTGGAGCATCGTCCGCCGGTAGGCGCCGTCGGCGTAGCGACCGCCGAACCCGCCGGCCTTGAAGAGGCGTCCGACGATGGGCCGGAGCCACCGCGCGCGTCGCTCGGAGCGGAGGACGTGCGCCATCGTGCGGTAGGGCATCCGGCGGAGCCCGCGGTGCATCACGAGGCCGGGGGTCGCGATCAGGTGGAGTCGCGCGACGCGGTCCGGCCAGCGGTCCGCGACCGCGGTCGCGATGATGCCGCCCATCGAGTGACCGAGGAGGTCGACGCGGTCGAGCCCGAGCGCGTCGAGGAGCTCGACGACGAGCGCGGCGCGGCTCGGGACGTCGTACTCCGGCCCCGTCGCCTCCGGCGTGTCGCCGAAACCGGGGAAGTCGAGGCGGAGGAAGCGCCCGTGTTCGCGGACGGCGGGGGCGAGCCACCTGAAGTCGCGGTGGGAGCCGGGGAGTCCGTGGAGCGCGAGGGCGGCCGGGCCGTCGCGCGGGCCCTCGTCGACGTACGCCATCGGTCCGCGCGCGAGCGCGACGGTCGCCGTCGGCGGATCACTGGGTCGGTCGGGGTGCACGCGCCATCGCTATCACCTCCGGCCGCGCGGGCGAATCACTGCTGCGGGACGGGGAGGACGATCGAGAACGCGCCGCTCGTGTCCGTGTACGCGTCGCCGAGCGACACCGTGAGACCTTCGGCGCGCACGAACATCTCGACGCGCGCGTTCGCCACCGCCTCGTTGTCGAGGTCGCCGCGCACGAGGCCGGTCACCCGGTTGCCGCGGGGGAGGCGAATGCTCGGGAGGACGTGCTCGGGCGCGCCGCCGGGGATCTGGACGACCTGCGTGGCGACGGGGAGTGCCTCCGAGCCACCTTCGGGGTCGTCGGGGCGGACCACGAGGAGGTAGCGGCCGGGGTCCAGATCGAGGGCGAAGCGGCCGTCGCTGCCCGCCTGGACATCGCGCGGCCTCAGGTTCGCCTCGAGCGGTTCGAACTCCACGCGCGCGCGCACCGGGTTGTTGAACGCCGAAGCGACGTTGCCCGAGACGTTGGGGCGCAGCGCGAGCAGGAGCTGCTCGTCGAGCGTGAAGTTCTGCCCGGCGGTGCGGAAGTCGAGCACGGTCGTGAGGCGCGCGAATGGGGAGCTCGTCGTGGGCAGCACCTCCACGATGTAGCGGGCGCGCAGCAGCGGGATCGCGTCGAGCGTCTCGCCGCCGATGGAGACGCGGACCTGTCCGCGCGCGTCGGTGAGGCCGGTGATGCGGTAGACGGGCGGGGCGAGGCGGTCCGCGACGGACGCCGTGAAGGTCACCTTCGCGTCGGCGACGGCGGCGCCCACGCCTTCCGCGTCGAGGCCGACGATCGACAACGCGACGACGCCGCGGTTGTCCTCGTTCGATCGCTCCACCGCGATGTCGAGTTGGCGGTCGTCCTCGGCGCCGACGCTGATCGGCTGCGAGTAGCCCCACGACGGCTGCGCGTCGTCGGGGAGGACGGCGGAGACGCGGAACACGGTGTCGGTGGTGTCGGGGAGGAAGACCTCGTAGAGGCCCTCCTCGTCGGCGACGGCGACGGTGGACTCGAGCCGGCTCTTCTCGCCGATCGCCTGCACGATCGCGCCGGGAACGATCTCGTTGCTCGCCTGCGCGACGTGGACGCGCCCGTACAGGCGACGGTAACGCGTGGGGAGGACGAACTCCTTGGGCACGGCCGCGCCGAAGCGCACCGAGAAGCCCTCGACCTCGAGGCCGGGCGTCGCCGGATCCGCGGGGCGGATGCGCGCGGAGTAGTTGCCTTCGATCAGCGAGAAGCGCGCGCCGTTCGGCGTGTCGTCGTCGACGGTCGTGCGCACTTCGAGCTCGCGGCCCGGGATGCGGCTCGCGCCGTACACGACGAGGTCCGCGGTGCGGCGCTCGCCCTTCGCGTCGAGGACGACGGCTTCGTACGGGATGGGCTCGGGCATACGGAGCATCAGCGTCCGCGCCGCGTTGACGAGCGGGATGTCGAGGCGCTGGTAGCGGGTGTACGGCGAGCCGGCCGGCGGCGCGATCTCGACCGAGACGGAGGCGGGCCCCATCGTCTGCGTCTCGGGCACGCACATGAACTCGACGCAGACCTGACCGGACAGGCACTGGTCGGTGGTCTGACAGCTCGTGTCGAGTGAGG